>NZ_JADEXI010000188.1:0-7731 GCF_015207185.1 Microcystis sp. LEGE 08355
GATAACTGATAACTGACTCCTAACCCAATGGTAGATGTGGGATTTTTGCAGGAGTTCTATTTTCCGACAAAGATAAGTAAAAATTATTTATTGACCGTAAAAACTTGAGAATATTTAAATTAACATTCCGCAATATTTACAAATTCTTAAGAATTAATTGAGAAAGATTTTTATTTAACAACGATGTTCCAGTGGTAACAGCGATTTGATAGAATTTCATGATGGGTTATTTTATGCTTTTTTAGCTAGCAATGGCTAAAACCCTTGCCACACCTAGAAGGTGATCCTAATTAAAACGGGTAAATCAGTCAATTTCACCCACAACGATGATCTTTTTTTTATGTAGTTTTATTGCAAAAAAAAAGTTTTTTTGACAAAAAGCACAAAGTATGATATGCAGCAAGGTGTTTCTGGTGGCGAGTAATTATTGTAGAGGGGGGAGATGGGAGAATAAATAAAAGCAATCTCCCGACGACCGACTACTGATAACTGATAACTGATAACTGATAACTGATGAAAAGATTAGCTTGGTTCGATCGCTTAGTGTTAGCGAGTATTTTGGCTTTAATTGCCGCGATATCGTCGATTTTGATCCAGGGAAATCAAGTCCCGACCCGAGGGGAGAATTTTAGCTGGCAAGGGCGAAAAATCGGCGTTAGGGAAAATTATTTTACTTTAAGTTTTAATCGACCGATTGACCGTTCCGATATAGAAACCAGCTTGGTGATCAATCCTCCCTTACCGGGTAAAATTAGCTGGGCCGGAGATCGCTTGACCTATACTTTGACAGAATTGCCGATCTACGGCAAAAAATATCAAGTAAAGTTACCTATTGCTCAAGGTGAGGACTTTATCGGCGAATTTTACAGCCACGATCGAGCTTTTGCCTATATTGGAGTCAACCAAGAGGAAAGAGGCCGTTTAATCGTCTGTAATATCATTCAGGGGCCAAATAACGTCACAGAACTGAAAAAAACCATCCTTACCCCTGGGGATCTGGTGGTCACGGATTTTCAAATCTATCCGAGGGGGGATAGAATTTTATTCTCGGCCTTCGATCGCTCTGACTTAGGACGAGATACCCCAAAACAGCAACTTTACACAATTACCACGGGTTTAAATCATGACGAAAATAGTCAAAATTTGCCCAGTGGTCGTATAGAAAGGTTTTTAGATGCGAAAACCTATCAAAATCTGCGCTTTAATCTCTCAGATAACGGCAAAACCCTAATCGTGCAGAGAATTAATCATGGGAATCCGGGGGATGCCAGTTTATGGGTAATCAGTGATGATGGACAATCGCGACCGTTAGGAATACAAGGGGATAATTTTTTACTATCTCCCGACGGTAAAAAAGCGGTTGTCAGTCAAACGGGAGGGGTAGCGGTGATTCCTTTGGGTGTGCAGGAGGGAAAACCGCAATTTTTGCCTACCTACGAGAAAATCCTCGCTTTTTCCCGGGATGGTCGCCAAAAACTCATGGTGAAATCGGAACCGGATAATCAGCGATCGCTATTTTTGCTCAACGATCGGGGAGAGTCAAGACTACTATTAAGAACAGCTAATCCGATTATTAGCTGTGAATTTGAACCGCGACAGGAAAAAAACCTTTACTGTCTGAAAAGCGATCTGGTTATGGGCAGCGATGGCAAGGTGAAAGAAGAACCATTTTTAGCGATTATTGAGCTAAAAACGGGTAAAATGATCCCCCTGCTGGCCTTACCTAATTATCGTGACGTGCAGATGAGTATGTCTCCCGATGGCGTGGCTTTATTATTTGATCAGTTAGCAACCATACCCTTTGGAGTCGGAAATGATTTAGTCACTGGGGAGGGGTCGAGTATTGCCGATGGTCGTCTCTGGTTATTACAACTTCCTGATCAGTTCAGTCCCAATAGCACCCCGAAAATTCCACCTCAAGAACTCAACGCCGGTTTTAAACCCCGTTGGCTGCCCTAATACGGCAGAATTAAGGAGTTAGGAGTCAGGAGACAGGAGAGAAATCGTTACCTAATCAGGTGACTCGGAGAATACTGACTCCCGAAAACGAAAACCTCATACCTCACCATTAAGATAAGTGCTATATGCTAGTTCAGCGATTTGCTTTTTTATTGCGTCCTAGTGGCGATATCGAGATCGAGCGGGGGATTCGGACTTTATTGGCGCTCGCGGTACCGATTATTATCGGTGATATTTTAGATCAGTCAGAATTGGGGTTAATGGTCGGTTTAGCGGCTCAAATCTTGATTTTAGCCGATGTGGGGGGACTTTACTGCCTGAGAGCGAAAACCCTAGTCGCTACGACTATTGGGATGGCTTTAGCTTTGATTATCGGCACATTAGCCAGTGCTTGGCTAGGATTGACCGTCGTGATAGTTTTTTGCGGGTTGTTTCTAGCGGGTTATTTGACGGTTTACGGGGAAAATGGGGCGTTAGCTGGGGTAGTAATCAGTTTGTTGCTGCTTTTGGCCGTTTCTTTGCCATCGGGAGATATGATCGTCGCTTTACAACGGGCCGGAATCGTTGTGTTGGGGGGGGGATGGACAATTTTTTTGGCCCTGTTTATCTGGCCTTTTCGTCCTAATCAGCCTTTACGTCAGGTAACGGCGGAAAATTTTCAGGGTATCGCCACCTATCTCCGTTCTTTGCCTTTACACTCTCGTTCTAATGCTCATGAGGAGCCATATTTTGACCAAATTCGCCAGCTGTTGCTACGTTCGAGGAAAACTGTCACCTTGACGCGTCGGGGACGTTGGGGAAAAAGTGAGCTGCGGGAATTGTTAATCGTCTTGATTGAAGATAGCGATCGCATTAACACCAGCTTAATTGCGCTGCGAGAATTGCTTCATCTTCATCCCTTGCCACAACTGACCACGGTGGGTATTTTATTAGAAGATATTCTCGTGCAAGTGGCGGAAATTAGCGAAGATATTGCTGGGTTAATTTTGGGTAGAAATAAACAACCGGATTGTGAGCGCTTGCAGCTATTACTCAAGGCGATCAAGCAACAAAAAAACCTGCAAGCTAAAGTTTTAGAAAATGCTCAGGACGATTATAGCAGTTATGTGGCAATTTCCCAATTAAATAATCGTTTAAAAAAATTATTTAAACAGCTAAAAATAGCCAGTGAAACAGCGCAACATTTGCGGCAAAGCGAGGAATTTTCAGATATAAAAAATCCCTGGCAGCGGAACTTTGAAGGGATAGAAAAAGACTACGGTCAAGAAAAAGCTTGGTGGGAACCATTAAAATCTAATTTTAATCTAGAATCGCCCCTATTTCGTCATGGTTTACGCTTGGGTTTGGGAAGTGCGCTAGGAGTTTTGATTTACAATAAGCTAGGAATTACCCATAGTTTTTGGATTGGTTTAACCTTAGTTATTGTGTTAAAACCAGATTTTAGCTTGACTTTTCAACGCTTTTTTAATCGGGTGTTTGGCACGATTTTAGGCTCGTTTTTTGTTTTGGCACTGTTGCGAATTATAGATAATCCGCTCTGGTTAGAAGTTATTGGGGTTATTTCTATAGCGATCGCTTTAACTTTGGTGCGATTTCACTATAGTTTAGCCGTATTTTTTATCACAATTTTTGCTTTAATTATCAGTCGTCTCGATACCAGCAATGACGGGATTAATTTAGAGTATATCAGAATAGTTTATACTTTAATCGGTAGTGCTTTAGCTTTTGCACTTTCCTTCGGTTTTTTACGGTTTAATGAAGATGAACGTTTTTCCCTCGCTGCCATTAAAGCATTAGAAGCTAATCAAATATATTTTCAGTCAGTTATGGCAGTTTATTTAGGAGAATCATCCTATCAAACTGCAAGTTTATCTTCCCATCGCAATAAAGCTCGACGAGCAAATACAACTATGCAAACGGCCCTACAAAGATTAATTGATGATCCTAGCACACCTTTTCCACAAATGGAACCGGCAATCACTTTAAGTAATTATATTCCTCGTTTTGGTCGCGGGGTGACAGTTTTATTGACGGAATTGGAACAATATCGCGGTAGTCCTCCCCATCCTAATCTGAGTCTGTTCACGCAACAAATAACCCAAGCTTTGACGCAATTAACCCAAGCTTTGCAAGCAAATAATCCTCCTTCTCCCTTACCTCCCCTCGAAGATACTTTAGAAAATATCCTCGATCATTTGCAAGAATTGCGAGAGGAAAGGTTAGTGGAAATTGGCCATCAAAAAGAGGGAACTAATCTCCAGAAATATTTAGGGGATTATAATATTGTCACCACGGAACTTGTGGAATTATCCAGTCGTGTTGGGGTAATGAACACAGCAATTGATCGTTTTATTAGAAGTTAAAATTTAGTTATTATAACAAGGGTGTATCTGATTTTTGTAAATCTACTGAGTTGGGTATTTTTAAAGGGAAACTGTCTTCTAAAATTGGTCATTACTTCCGATTTTATCACTCAATCCAAGCTTTTGGTGGGTTCTACCCCCCAAACCCCTAGGGTTGATTCAGAGTAGGGTTGATTCAGAGTAGGGTTGATTCAAGGTAGGGTTGATTCAGAGTAGGGTTGATTCAAGGTAGGGTTGATTCATGAATCAACCCTACCCAAACCCCGGAGCGCATTAGTTTTTCGGTGAGATGCTTACACGCGATTGTTCATATTTTTGTACCAATTTAAGAGTCACTGATAATTGCTGATTGTCGGTATTTCTGCAAAGGTGAGATGCACCCATTTAGCAGTCAGGAGGAAAATCGATTAACTTCGATAATTTCCGTATATTCAAAATTATTAGGACTGCGTTTCACCAGAGAATAATCAACACCATGAAGATTAATTAAGTCCTCTTGACAATCTGCTTTCGGAGAATTATAAACTAACACATATTCTTTACCAATATAGGGAGAAATCTCGGTTTCTACTTCTCCTCTCCATTGAGTTTTTGTCACTAAAACAATTAACTGATTGGCTAATTTAGGAATAGCGATCGCAACTTGCCGACGATAGATATGATCAAGACTACCAAAAGGGGAATCCATCACCAGAGGAAAAGTGCTGCTATCAATTCCCATCAAAGTATTTTTCTGACTCCATTCTCGCACTCGATCGATAATCCCCCCGATAAAAGATAAACTGAGAATCTGATTTTCTCCGGTGGAAGCTGCCACGGGAATGGCAAATCCTGTGGTATTTTCTAATAGTCTTACCTCGTAATCGGGACTAATACGGGGAATATAGGGAGTAAAAGAAATTGAGTTAAAGATTTCCTGTACCCGTTTTTCTAAGGACAAACGAAACTGATTTTCTAATCTCTGTCTTACCTCACTAATGCGATTAATTGCCTCTTGAGTCGCTAAAATACGTCGTTGTCCTAAATTATATTTTTCCTCTTTTTGTTGCTGTTTATGTACCTGTTTTTGCAGGGATTCTAACTCTTTTTCATAGATATCTAGTTGATTTTTATTGCTACCCTGTTCCAAGCGTAAATCTTTTAGGGAATCCTCGATCGCATCTAAGCGAGATTGCAGATTTTTAATATCTTCATCGGGATAATGGCGAAATTTATCCCGCACTTCATCTAATTCTGATTCTACTAAAGATAATTCTAAGCGCCATTGGTGAATATTAGCTTGATAATTATCCACTTCTTGCCAAAAATCTAAGACTTTTTTATCCATGTCTTTGACTGTGGAAGATAAGCGAATGGCTGCTTCTTCTACATCGGCCATTCCTGCTTTATTCATCCAGTCTTGTACCTGTAAATAAGCTTGGCTATTTTCCTGTAATTCCTGGCCACAAATACATTTTTTCCGCTCTAATAATTGTTGGACAAATTGCTGTTTAATACCACTGGGTAATTCCCCTTGTTGTCGTAGGCGATCGATTAATTGCTGAAAGTTTTGATTAATTTCTTTTAAAAAGACTTGATAAGCTTGCTGGGAAATTAATTTCTTTAATTTATCCTTAGTTCTGACTAAATCTTGCCGCAGATTTCTTTCCTGTTGTTCTAATTTTTCTTTTAACTGTTTTAATTCTTCGGCACCACTTAACTCTAGTAAGCGATTAGTAACGGCTTTTTTAAATTCTTCTTGCTGGGATAACTGGGTAATAATATCTTGCTGACGCTGTTTTAATTTCTCGAAATCCTGCTCAATTTTACTTTCCTGTTTCAATAACTTTTTTAAATCCGATTCCCCTAAATCTTTAAGCTCATCTTGTAAAGATTTCTTAGCTTTTTTTAAATGCTCGATCGCTCGATCTAATACTTTAACTCCCAATAATTCTTTTGTATCCTCGGCGATTTTACCTTGGCTACTACTGCGAAATTGATGATCGATATATTCCCCATCAAAAAAGAAATAACGATGTAAACTTTCCGGTAAGATTTGATTAATAATATCCTCTGGTGGTTGATTGGGTGTGTACCAATTGCCATCATCACCAGCGTAGAGCATATATAAACTATTTGAACCGTATTTAATTTTACTATTTACATCTTGGTAGGCGAAAAATTTTCGTTTTACCTGATAGCGTTTATTTTCATGTTCAAAGTTTACTTCCGCGGAACATTCTATGGAAGTTCCCGTGGTTACTTCGGTAATTGCCCGTTTATTAACTAATAACTCTGGTTCGGCAAAAGCTGCTGTAAATTTTTCATAAAGAACCCAGGTACAAGCATTTAAAATAGTTGTTTTTCCCGCTCCATTATTGCCATAAATTACCGTCGTATTGCGAGAACTCGCCGCTAAATGTATCTCAGGAGTCTTGCCATAAAATTGTCGAAAATTACATAACTTTATTGATAGTAGTTTCATATTTATATACAGGGGATGATGGGGAAGTTTTTTCAGTGAACAGTAAACAGTGAACCGATAACTGATAACTGATAACTGATAACTGATAACTGATAACTGATAACCGATAACTGATAACTGATAACTGATAACCGATAACTGATAACTGATAACTGATAACTGATAACTGATTATTGAATTACTTCTTTAATAATTGTTAAAACATCATCATTGATATTGCGAGGATTGCGCTGGTATAACTTATCTCTTTCCAATTTTAAAACTCGATCGATGATTTTTCGCACATCTTCGGGAGCGTTTAAAATCGGTTCTTGGATATTTTGGAGATTATTATCAGAATTAGTCATAGGGCAGATTTTTTAATATTTACAGCCGCGGCATCTCCAACAAAATCGCTGCCGGGGTACGTTAATCTATTACTAACGCACCCTCAGCCTAGATTGTTTCTCTAAACGAAACTTAAATAGGGTAACTTTTGTGCGGTAGATTCAATCAGATCGAGATTTTGTAACAGCTGTCCGCAGGTATCCCAACCCCCTTCTATTAACATCTGTCGGGAACCTTCATTCATAGAGACGGTAGCGACAAAATCCCCCCATTCCACCGTCAGGGTTGTTAAGGAAAGATCGACGGGAATTTCGGGATTAGCTGCAATTAAATCCTGTAAATGGGTGATGGTTTTAGCCTCAGCAGTGACACAGGGAACCCCATTAGCGATACAATTGCCAAAAAATATTTCGGCGAAACTTTCCCCGATAATTGCTTGAATTCCCCAACGTAAAATCGCTTGCGGTGCGTGTTCCCGAGAAGAGCCACAACCAAAATTACCATTGACTACCAAAATTTTCGCCCCTTGGTACTGGGGTAGATCGAAAGGATGACTCCCCTGTAAAGCCGCTCGATCATCGGCGAACACTTGTTCTCCTAAACCTTCAAAGGTGATAC
>NZ_JADEXI010000189.1:0-7681 GCF_015207185.1 Microcystis sp. LEGE 08355
GTGTGGGGTGTGGGGTGTGGGGTTTTACCAGTTTTGAGGTGGCCAATTACCTAATTTTCAGGGAAAAAGTCCAGGAATTTTCCCCCTGATCACTCCCATGCCTGGTACTTTTTGATTGACAAAAAGTCTAAAAGTCTTACCCAACAAGGTTTTTAGATTTTTTCAGCCTACCCTAAATAGCGGGGAGTGGCCAGAAACGCTCGATAACTGGATTTTAACAGTCGGTAAAACTTATCGCACAAGGGACTGGAGAGCTGCTTTAACTGCCTAAACGGTAAGTTATCTCCATTTTTTTCCTGTGAATAATTGGTCACTAGCTGAGGTTGTCGGCGCTAAGAAACAGCTGGGAACATTGATAGATTCAGAGTCTAACTATTGACTAATACCTATTCTCGGCGGGGGAATCAAGATTGCTTGACTCTCTTGGCTGCTAATGAGTTGAAGCCTTTGTCACTTTACTGATAACCCTCAGACCGACTAACTGTATACTAGGCTATAAGATTTGCTTAAAAATCTTCAGACCATGCCGAACTATTGACAGTACAGCGATCGCCAAATATGAATCAAGGCATAGATTTACAAGAAAGTTTCATTAAATCCCTAACAGACTTGGGATTAAGTGGAGGACTGGCTAAAGCGATTTGGATGCCTTTACCCATGTTCCTGATGATTATAGCCGCCACGGTGGGGGTTTTAGTGTGCGTCTGGTTAGAAAGAAAAATTTCCGCCGCCGTCCAACAGCGTATCGGGCCCGAATACGCAGGACCCTTGGGCGTTTTACAACCAGTCGCCGACGGTCTGAAATTAGTCTTTAAAGAAGATGTCGTCCCCGCTAAGGCCGACCCTTGGTTATTCCTCTTCGGGCCAATTTTGGTGGTGATGCCGGTGTTTGTCTCCTATCTCATCGTCCCCTTCGGCCAAAATCTGCTGATTACTGACCTAAACGTAGGTATCTTTTTATGGATTTCCTTGTCCAGTATTGCCCCCATTGGTTTATTAATGGCGGGTTATGCCTCGAATAATAAGTATTCCTTGCTGGGAGGCCTGCGGGCGGCGGCGCAATCGATTAGTTATGAAATTCCTTTGGCTTTATCGGTATTAGCGATCGCGATGATGTCTAATAGTCTCAGTACCATTGATATTGTCGAACAACAATCCGGTTATGGCATTTTAGGCTGGAATATCTGGCGCCAACCGGTGGGTTTTCTGATTTTCTGGATTGCCGCTTTAGCTGAGTGTGAACGTCTGCCTTTCGATTTACCGGAAGCGGAGGAGGAATTAGTCGCCGGTTATCAAACCGAATACGCGGGGATGAAATTCGCTCTTTTTTATGTGGGTTCCTACGTTAACCTCGTGCTGTCGGCCCTAGTTTTCGCTGTCCTTTATCTTGGTGGTTGGGAATTTCCTATCCCCGTCAATGCTGTGGCCGGCTGGTTGGGAGTGAGTGAAACCAATCCCTGGCTACAAATTATCACCGCTTCCCTAGGGATTACGATGACAGTATTAAAAGCCTATTTCCTCATCTTCATCGCCATTCTCTTGCGTTGGACTGTACCCCGGGTTCGCATTGACCAATTACTCGATTTAGGCTGGAAATTCCTCTTACCGGTATCTTTAGTTAACCTACTACTTACCGCCGCCCTAAAACTAGCTTTTCCCTTTGCTTTTGGCGGTTAATTTCCGTTTTTGCCCTGTTAACCTACTACCCCTCTGACCATCATGTTTAACATTCTCAAACAAGTCAGCGATTACGCCAAAGGTAGCATTCAAGCGGCGAAATACATCGGCGAAGGTTTATCCGTTACCTTTGATCATATGCGTCGTCGTCCGATTACCGTCCAGTATCCCTACGAAAAGTTAATTCCCTCGGAACGTTATCGGGGTAGAATTCACTTTGAGTTCGATAAATGTATCGCTTGTGAAGTTTGTGTGCGAGTTTGTCCGATTAATTTACCCGTAGTGGATTGGACTTTTAACAAGGAAATTAAAAAGAAAGAACTCAAACACTACAGCATCGATTTTGGGGTCTGTATTTTCTGCGGTAATTGTGTGGAATACTGTCCGACTAATTGCCTATCGATGACCGAAGAATACGAACTAGCGACCTATGATCGTCATGAATTAAACTATGATAACGTCGCCCTAGGCCGTTTACCCTACAAAGTCACCCAAGACCCGATGGTGACACCTCTGAGGGAATTAGGTTATCTGCCTAAAGGTGTCATCGAACCCCACGATTTACCCGCCGGTAGTCAACGCGCCGGTAAACGTCCAGAAGAAATTACCGATTAATTAGCAGTTAGGGGGCTCCGAGACAGCTTTTTCTCCCCAATCCCCCCCGCAACGCGCACGCAGTGACCACCCCATCACCCAATCCCTCACTGATAACTAATAATTAATAACTCTCAAACATAAAAGGAGATGAAACTACTGTGAATTTAGCCGAGGGCGTTCAAATAGTATCTTTTGGCATTTTAGCAGCCCTAGTAATCGGGACAGCTTTAGGCGTGGTACTATTATCTAATATCGTTTATTCCGCCTTTTTATTGGGTGGTGTTTTTATCAGCATTTCGGGTTTATATCTCTTACTAAATGCTGACTTTGTAGCGGCGGCACAAATTCTAATTTATGTGGGTGCGATTAACGTTTTAATTCTCTTCGCCATTATGCTTGTTAACAAGCAAGAGGACTTTTCTGATATTCCTAAACGTTGGATTCGTCAGGCAGCTACTGCTTTAGTTTGTGTTGGTTTATTTGTGCTGTTATCGACGATGGTTTTAATCACACCTTGGTCAATTTCTAGCACTTCTCCCGCCGTAGTAACTAATACTTTAGTAGAAATCGGTAAGCATTTCTTTAGTGATTTCTTGCTACCCTTTGAATTAGCTTCCGTGCTATTATTAATGGCCATGGTCGGAGCAATTATTTTAGCTCGTCGCGACCTTATCCCCACCCTAAAAGCTGAAGAACCTACGGCCACAGCCTTAACATTACCCGAACGACCTAGAGAATTAACCGCCCCTAAATAGGACAAAAGAAAGAGGTATCATGCAGATTCAGTTAGAGTATTATTTGTTATTAGCGGCGGCTTTGTTTTGTATCGGAATTTACGGTTTAGTCACCAGTCGCAATGCCGTCCGGGTTTTAATGTCGATCGAATTGATGCTCAATTCTGTTAACATTAACTTAATGGGTTTTTCCAACTATCTTGACCCCGCTAATATCCGAGGCCAAATTTTTACTATTTTCGTGATTACCGTAGCGGCAGCCGAGGCAGCCGTGGGTTTAGCGATTATCCTGACTATCTATCGTAACCGCGACACGATCGATATGGAACAGTTTAATCTGCTCAAATGGTAAGCTTTTAAATAGGGTTTGCTGAATAAATCTAAAAACCTTGTTGGATAAGGTTTTTAAACTTTTTTTCCCTCAAAAAGTGCCGACCATTGGGGTGAACCCCACACCCCACACCCTGTCCCCACGAAAAACTTTTTCAGCAAACCCTAAATATTTCCCCCCCCTCTCTCCCTTTTCTGGGGGGAGTTTTTTTTGGCCAGTTTTCCCTGTTAACGGGGATAAATCTCGGTGACAACTCGATCGGGGGAACTACTACTAACAACAATGTTATTATCTTCTAACGTGCCGATCGCTTTATCGCCAGTGAGATTAAATTTTGGTTCCTGTTGTTCATAGATAATATTCCCCTCGGCCTCGACAATTTTTTCCGACATTTTCCAAGTTAAGATCTGACTATACAATTGCGCCCCAGTTTTCTGATTAATTCCCTTAACCCCATCCTTGAGATAAGCGATACGATTGCCTAATTCCACCACCACACGATTACCAGTAATAGTGATTTGATCTTGATATTGAAAAATTTCCGTGGGGCGATCGGAAGTTAGGGTACGATTTTGATAGTTCCAAATTGCCTGAGAACCAGAAATCTGTAAAGGTGGTTCTAAAGAGCGATATTCGAGGTTTTCTTGCAGGATAACCTGATTATTTTTTCTTTCCCAACGACCGCCGATAGCAGTAAGGCGATCAATAATAGTTTTACTAATATAGCGATCAAAAGCGACTTTTTGATCGGTACTAATGACCTGTTGCGGAATTTCCCAGTACAGGCGCTCGGTTTGCAGGACAACACGAGATTCCTTAGCGGTAGCCACCACTTGACCTTGTAATTCTAGTTTTTCTTGGCGCGTGTCGTAGCGTCCTTGGCGCGCCTTAGCTTCTAGTTGTAGATGACTACCTTTGATCCCTTTGGGGGAGATTAAAATACCTTCCTTGGGTAGCCAACGCAATTCCGGCGCGTTAATAATGGCCTTATTGCGGGGATCCACAGCCACAATATTATCTTTGAGGAGAATTTCCTGGCCTTCCTTATAGACTTCACCGCGGTCAGCACTAACCTGTAAAACTACTTTCCCATCTTGATAGATATTACCCTTGATATTTTCCAGACGGGCGATTTTTTGGTCTTGGGTGTAGGTAGCTTTTTTGACCTGAATTTTCCAGAGGGGTTGTCCCGAGGGGTTAGCCTGTTCTAAGGTGGCATTATTGAGAATTAAGCGGCCAGTTTCCTCGATTTTAGGCGATTCTGCCGGCGAAATTTTCGGCGGATCGGGAGGTTGACAGGCCGTTAATCCCAGCAACCCGATGAGAAGGGCAGCCCCGCGCCCAATTGATAGTTTAAATTGTAACCGCTGCCTCAATTTCGATCGCTCCGCTGCTAAGTAGGTAGGCGTTAAAAATTATCAGATGCCCCCCTTATCAAGGGGGATCCCCCCGCCTATCGGCACCCCCTTATCAAGGGGGGCAGGGGGGATCGAACCTAAAATCCATTTTTAATTTAATTATAACCAGCGACTTATTTTCTCTCCTCCCAGTGTAGGGTAAGGGGTCGCCCCTTGACCGGTTGAAAGTAGTTCACTCGCTAGTTTTGCTGGGAAAAACCCCCGGTTGAACGGTGAGAGTTTGTTGTTTACCCCTGCGGTTAATCTCGATTTCCAGATTACCACCGATCGCACTGGTTTCCACACCTTGCTGCACATCCGAAGCGGTTTTAACGGGGTTTCCTGCCACAGTTTCGATGATATCACCCGCTTGCATCCCGGCTTTTTGAGCGGGGGAATTTTCCACCACTCGCAGGACGATTACCCCTTCATTTTGGTCAATATTAAAGTTTAATTCTTTAGTTTCGTTCAATTGCTGCCGTAATTCTGGGGTTAGCGTTACCATCTGGATACCGATGTAGGGATGTTCCGCTTTACCCTTACTAGATAGCTGTCCCGCTACTTTTTGGGCGGTTTCGATGGGAATAGCAAACCCTAAACCCTGAGCATCGGCCCGAATTGCCGTATTAATACCGATAACTTCCCCCTTGGCGTTCAGTAACGGACCGCCGGAATTGCCGGGGTTAATAGCGGCATCGGTTTGAATAAAACGAACCCGTTTATCGGGAACCCCCACTTCGCTGCTAGTGCGTCCTAGGGCGCTAATAATGCCCACTGTCACCGTATTATCTAAGCCTAGGGGATTGCCAATAGCGATCGCCCACTCCCCTGGTATTAAAGTTTCGGCCTTGCCAAAAGTCACCGTCGGTAAATTTTCCGCCTCAATTTTCACCAGGGCCACATCGGTCATATTGTCAACCCCCAGGACTTTACCCTGATGGGTTTGACCGTTTTTCAGAGTCACTTTTACTTGGGTTGTCCCTTCCACCACATGGGCATTAGTTAAAAGTAGTCCATCTGTACTGATAATAAACCCAGAACCGGTTCCCCGTTCCAAATGATCCTTGGGAATTGGCACTTGATTACCAAAAAAGCGCCGAAAAAAGGGCTGTTTAAATTCTTCGGGAATTTGGTCGGCCACTTCCCGGGCTGAGTCAATCCGCACCACCGCCGGCCCAACTTTCTGCACGGCCTGGGCGATAAAATTAACATTACCGTCGGTTTGGGGAATAACAGGGAGAGAGAGGGAAGCGGGGAGGATTGCCGGCGGTTTATTTACCTCTAGGGGTGCTTTTCTGCTTAAATACTGATTTCCTAGCACACCCACAGTACCACCTAGGGCGAGTAATCCCAGTGAAATCCCCAATCTTGTCAATAAACCCATAAGCTCTAGCCCTAAAATGTCGTGTGCGGTAGAATCGGCCCCAAACTTACCTATATTATAGGCTGTCTTTTTTGTCGGTAGGAAAGAATCAATGGGAACTTACCCCGTTTACCCGTCTTCTTTTAGCGGTAAAATCACGAAACAGCTATGAGAATCTCAGTTCATGCAATTGTTTGATCGCATCCGTTTAGGGATAGCCGTAGCGGTGGCTAAAACCGTTACTGCTGTGGTTAAAGGACTCCGTTTAGGGGCTGCCAGCGTCTTGCCGGGGGAAATTGCCCGTCGTCTCCATCCCCGTTTGTTGCCGCTACTTTGTGGGCAAGTCCGAAGGGGGGTAATCTTGGTGGTTGGCACGAATGGAAAAACTACCACTTCCCTACTGCTAAGAACTATTCTAGAGCGTCAGGGGGCAAAAGTCACCCATAATACCACCGGGGCAAATTTAATTAATGGTTTAATCACTGCTTTATTAGCCGATGCTAATTTATTCGGCACTTTAAAGGCTGATTATGCCATTTTAGAAGTGGATGAAAATATTCTCCCTTTGGTTTTAAAAGATTGTCGTCCTCGCGCTATTTTAGCTCTTAATTTGTTTCGCGATCAACTCGATCGCTATGGGGAAGTGGATACGATTAGTCGCCGTTGGCAAGGAGCCATATCTCCCCTACCCACCAATACTTTAGTGATTCTCAATGCTGATGATCCGACTCTTTCCCATTTGGGTCAACAACTGCCCCAAAGAGTTGTATATTTTGGCTTAAGTGAGCCAGAATTGTATCTAGAAGAAATTCCCCACGCTGTCGATTCTATTTACTGTCCTAAATGCGGTGCTTCTTTGGATTATCGCGGGGTTTATCTCTCCCATTTAGGGGATTTTAGTTGTCCTAGTTGCGGCTTTAAAAAGAGTAGTCCTGCTTTTCATAGTCACGATTGGCCGCAGATTTTAATCGGTGTTTATAATAAATATAATACTTTAGCGGCGGGTTTAGTAGCCCAGGAATTGGGGATTAAAGATCGAGAAATTTTTGAGACAGTTCAGGGTTTTAAAGCGGCTTTTGGTCGAGCGGAAGAATTAGAAATTGAGGGTAAAAAAGTTAGGATTTTACTATCTAAAAATCCCGTGGGTATGAATGAAACAATTCGCGCAGTGGCTGATATTTTACAGAAAGAAAAGTCTTCGACTACTCTCTTAGTTCTCAATGATCGCATCCCCGACGGGACGGATGTTTCTTGGATTTGGGATGTGGATACGGAAAAATTAACCCGTTTGGGAACAACTTTAGTGGTAACAGGTGATCGACTTTATGACATGGCTTTGCGCTTACAATATAGTCAGGATAGTCTCGCTTCTCCCGTTAATTTAATTGTTGAATCCGATCTAAAAAAAGCGCTCCAAATTGCCCTTAATAACACCAAAAATGAGGAAACTTTACATATTTTACCCACCTATTCTGCTATGTTAGAAGTACGAGAGATTCTCACGGGACGAAAGATTTTGTAGAAATTAGAAAAGAGTGAAGATTGGTGTTAGGTGTTGGGGTGTTAGGGTGTTAGTTGAATT
>NZ_JADEXI010000190.1:0-7677 GCF_015207185.1 Microcystis sp. LEGE 08355
CCCCTTGATAAGGGGGGTGCCGATCCCCCCTGCCCCCCTTGATAAGGGGGGCATCTGATAATTTTTAACACCTAGCCACTTATGAGAAACGCTATAATAGGTTATTATACATAAAAAATATTTAAGCATTAACGGATATGAACAACCAACTGGTTAAAACTTTAGCACAAATTATTAGATCCCTTTCTGAAGAAGAAAAACAACAACTAGAAAGAGAATTAACATCTAATGGAGCAATAGAAGCAATAAAAGACTATCAAAAATTATCTTTTTGTCAAACGGCTACCCCTGAAGAATGGATAAAAGCTTTTGAAGAATGGGCAGAAAGTCATAGAGATAAGAATTTTCCTCAATTATCTGATCAAGATATTAGCCGAGAAAGTATCTATGGAGAACGGGGTTAAATGTCTTATACTAAATCCGTTGAGTAACGCACAGAAAACGGGTTTCTCGGAGAAATCCGTTTTCTACTCATCAAATGTCACGCTCTGACAGCAATCTCTGCATTTGAATCTGATTTATTCCCAATATTTCCCTTGCTGTCCCTAGACTGATTTTATTTTGCTCAAATAGGGAAATAGTTGTTTCTCGCAAAGTGTCAGTATTGCTATCTTCTAAGATGATGACGCGGATCTGTTTACCTTCCCATTCAGAAGAATATTCGGCGGGAATAGTGACTATGCCCTTTTTTAGGATGGTTTTAAATTCGATCGCTTGCATGGGATACCTCTGAGATATTAAATTAGTTTAATGGAAATTTTTTGCTCCAAAACCTCTATATCAATTTTAGAAAGTTCATTCTTATGTACGGAGTGGAGGCGATAATGAGTCCAAATTTGTAGGGTTAATCGGATAATCCATCCGTTTACATCCATTTAAGCAATTCTTTTGCTTGTCCTTCAGAGAGGCGACAGAGATCCATGGCTCATAAAGGCTCATAAAGGCTCATAAAGGCTCATAACTTGGCTCATAAAGGCTCATAACTTGGCTCATAAAGGCTCATAATTTGGCTCATAAAGGCTCATAACTTGGCTCATAAAGGCTCATAATGGCTTTAATCGACTTTTGTATAAAAGGTTGCACGGCGCATACCATGCTGGTTTAAGCGACCTTGTTGTTTGAGCTTCTGTAACAGTTTAGAGGCTTGATCTTTGGTTAGACGACAGAGATCCATCACATCCGATCGCTTGATTTGCCCATGTTGAGCGGCGTAGTTAAGGACGAACTGCTCATTTTGGAGATTTGAGAAGCCTATTTGTCGAGTGTACTCAGCTTTTTGTCCTGCGGCTTGATAGACGGTAGGGGCGAGGGTATAGGTACGGCTGCGGGTGATGCCATGCGCTTGGACTAATCCGATTTCGTTGAGGAATTCTAAGGTTTTTCTGGCTTGGAGAATATCTCGTTGAATATATGTTGCTAACTCTTCGGCGCTGAGTCGTTTGGTTTCATGTAAAGCGGCTAGGGCGATGAGGCTATCTATGGGCAGGCTTTTACCTTGGCGATTTTCTTCGGCAACTACCAGTTTGAGAAACTCTAGGTCGGCGGCATCGGTGGAAAGGCGCAAAAAGACTGTTTTACTATCTGTCTGGCTGTAGTTGGGGGCTGGTCTGCCAAATCTGAGTAAGCCGCGATAAATGCTGTCTATTCCTCGTCCTGATCGCTCTACTAATCCGATCCGTTTCATGGCATCGGCAAGGCGGGGATTGCGGGGACGGGGTTCGGTGGTGAGGAGGTTGGCGAGGGTGACTCCATCGACTAAGCCCCCTGGGTTACTGATAACAAGAGATTCATCTTCTAATCGGACGTGAACGGCTGCGCGTTCGTGATAGTCGCGATGAATGAGGGCATTGGCGATCGCCTCGCGAAAGGCACTCATATCGACTTTGGGGACGGGGACGCGAAATAAACCGACTTGTAGTTCTTCTTCGGGGTTGTAGGGGCGAAAGTTGGTTTCTAGCCAGTCGAGGGCTTTGAGGAGGGGAAAGCGGCGAAATTCGTTGAAATGGACGGCTTGCTGTGCCATGACTTGAAAGGCAAATTCATGGGTGGGTACGAGGTCACGCAGGGCGGTTTCACGTCCGATGAGAAGCAATCCTGTCAGGGTGGGGATGCGGCTCCCGTCTGGTTGTCGGGCGGTTAGTCCCAAGGCTCCGTCAAGGTCTGCGTCATCAAGTTCTAGGAGGATGCGATCGCCGCCATAAGTTTGGATACATTGGCGGAGGCGTTCCCGTTCTAAGGGGTCAAAGTCTTGGAGGGTGCTACCTGCAACGGGTTGAGCGGATACATCCACTAAGCCGAAGGTGCTGGCGCGACTCGTGCGATCGTGGGGCATCATGGGGACGCATTCGGGGGTTCCGTCTGGTTTGAGGCGGCGGCGCAAATATACGCCGTTGGTGGTGGCGACTTCTCCCTTTGCCTGTGGGACTTGAATCCGAGCGACTTCTATGTTTTCAATGGTGAGGGTTTCAACTTGGACGGTGAGGGATGGGGATGTACGCGCTGCGACTAAACCCCCTAAGCCGTTTAGATGTCGGTGTTCTGGGTGTAGTCCTGTGGCTGTGCCGTCGTCCTCTACGCCTAACCAAAGTTCGCCGCCGTCGGTGTTGGCGAGGCAGGTAATGGCTTCGATAAGGTCACGATCTGAGAGTTTTTTCTGATCGCTTTTAAATTCAACGGTGAGGGTTTCGCGGGGTGGAATAGGAGACTTCATAGGTTGTCTGTCTCCCTTTCTTTAATTAATTCGATAACTCGAACTTTGCCAGTTAGCAGGTCTTGCATAAGACCAAACTTAATAGACTTTAACTTGGTTAAATATTCAGATTGGTTACTAATGGCAAATTGGATTGAATCAAGAAATTTAACAATGATTTTTTGCTCGTCTATTCTAGGAAAGAATAAAACTACCTTTCTTAGTTCATTACTATTAAAAGTATTATTTACTTGTATTTTTGCTGTTTGAAAAAATCCTTTTTCTTTTATATCACAAAGCAAATACCATAAAAATCTTGAATCACACAATCTTGGCGATGTTCTGATTTTTAGAAGAAAGCCAACATGAGTATATTTTTCTTCAAGATTAAAGTAGGCTGTTTTTCCTAAATGATTTTGGCTTCCGTTTCGCCAATTAAAAAGCAAATCACCTTTTTTAAGTAAATCACTTTGTTTTACTTTATTCTCATCAGAATAAGCTAATAACTCAGGCTTTACAATTAATTCTCCAGAAGACAAAACACATGGCAATGTTACTGTTAAGATTCCACTGTTTCTTGACTGTTCTATTGCGTCGGATATCCCATAAGAAATAGTGGAAATTTCTCCAATCTTTTTCACCTCCCACTCAACCGGAATTCTCCCAAGCGGTGAATCCTTAAATTCATGGGTTTCTTCACTGCGAATATTGCCGTTTTCATCAATTCCTTTGGTGAGCAAGTCCTGCATTAGTCCCGTTTTGATGCGCTGCTGCTTGGCAATTAGGGCTTCGGTTTGCTCAATCGCGCGGTCTATTGTTGAGAGGATGGTGGCGATTTGGGTTTGTTCTGATTGATCTATAGGATAGTCACAGATAAACTGTTTTAAATGTTTAAAATGGCGATCATATCCGTAATTTCCAATTCTTTCCGCTGCGTATAAAACTAGATAGAAGAAGAATAAGTCGTCAACCTCTTTTGTCGATTTAATGATTTGCGTCCCGTCTGCACCAACGACAAACGGGAAGTCAATAAATTTTGTATGTCTTGTATGATCACCAAAAACTATGTAAGGAAGTCCATTGCTTATTACTTTTTTAATATCGTCACAATATCCACATATAAAATCGGAACTTTGATCAATAATCGGATAGGAACCATTTTTTAGATACTCCGATGACTTAATCTGCTTTGACTTATCATTTCTGGAAAACAAAATATTTCCAAGACTGATTTCTTGCCAACCTTCCACACTCATACCAAATACCTCAACTTAATCAAAAAAACATTTAAAAACTCAAGAGTTCCTTATCTCACTTTGATATTCTAAAGGATCGATAGTTAGTTGAATGCTACCCGCATAAGCTGCGAGTGCTTTAAAAGACTCTGTACTATCTTCCTGTTCACTTTCCTGCAATAATGCCTCAATTTTTTGCCAATCTTGGTAATTAATAATTACCGCCACTGGCTTCAGATTTTCATCTGTGACAAATTGCTTTTTAATAGACTGCATAACCTGCTCCTAACTGACTTAGATTATTCCCTATACCCTAGTTTAACCAAAAACTCATTTAATTCTCCTAAAGTCTGCTCTCGCTGGGCCTCCATTTCCTGACTCGAAACCGCATACTTATCCCAAAGATTCTCAACCTTAGCGACAAGTCCCCGCTTTTCCCCATTCAAGTAACGAGTAAGCTGCTCCGATACCCAATCATAGAGCTTTTTTAAAATCAATTTTTTCGCCTCTTCATCCCTTAACTGTCCTCCTATTTCAGTCAGTAATCCCTCAGGATAAGATAATTTAATCTCCAAGGCTTTCTTATCCTTATTAAGCGCGTTAATCTTGGCCTTTTCTTCCTTTTTACTGGCATTTAACCCCATAAGCTGATTTTGTACCTGCTCAAGTAATTCAATAGTTTCAGCCTTAAATTCCTCATCACCAACCCGTTTTAAGCGCAGCTTTAACTCAAGCTGACTCTGCTGTTCCTTAAGCGTATTCTTAAGTAACTTGATCCGGTTCTCAATGTCAGTAATAACATTGTATTCTTGTTGGTAATATTGGCGCTCTCTGGCTGCTGAATCGCCCTGGGATTGCTTCAGGTCATCTATCAACTCTTTAAGCCATTTCTTAATCGATGCGGCGCTAACAGTTTCTTCCTCTTCCGGTTCATGATTCGCCACCTCTTGCGCTGATTCCACTGCTTCGCTTAACTCCCCTTGTACTGCACTAATCTTACTTTCTAGTTCCTCAATTGCCGCCTCTTCCGCCTGAAAAAATGCCGCTAATAAATACTGATCAGGGATAAGAGTATGATGCCAGCCAGTGTTAATAATAGTCTTTAGATCATAGCGAATCTGCTGCCACCAGTTAACAAACACCCCCGCCGATTTAAACTCATCTAAAACCCCTAAAGGAATCAGCTGCTGTTTAAGGTTGCTCAGTAATTGCTGCCGCACTTGGGGCATAATATTATTTCCCTCCAACTTGGCAAAATCATCCCGCGCTTCTCGCCACCAATTTTTAAGCGTAGTATAGTGGTCGCTTATCCTTGCTTGTAAATCGGGATTAGCTTCCAGATTCTCTTTAATAGCGGCTTTCGTGGCAATTTCTGGGCAAAAACTAGCATAGCCGGGGCGTAGGGGTCTAAATAGGGTATTTGTATTGATGCCAAACTTAGCAAAAGTATCCTGTTGTGCGGCAATTTCAGCCTGCGGAATACCCCCGATCAAGTGAGCTTTTACATCCTCCGGTTCCGGGTCTGGCGTATTATCCACATAGCGGCGAATATTAAGATTAAAGTCGTGTTTTTCGACAATTTCCGACTTATCTACCAAGCGGCTATATTTGGGATATTCTCGCTTGTGGGTAAAGACATAATCGATCTTTTCAATGTCTTCGGGGCGCAATTTATTCTGGTTCTTTCCCTCAGCATATTCTCGATCGGCATTAATAAAAAGGATTTTATCGCGTAATTCATCAGGTTTATTTTTATTCACCACCAACACACAGGCTGGGATACCCGTGCCATAAAATAACCCCGGGGGCAAACTAATAATCGCCTCAATCAGATCATCCTCAATTAAGATCTCTCGAATCAGCTTCTCCTTCCCCCCGCGAAATAGCACCCCATGGGGCATGATAGTGGCCATGTGGCCGTCGGGTTTAAGACTGGCAATCATGTGCTGGACAAACATCAGATCCGCCTTTTTCCCCTTTTCTGGGCAGAATTCGCGAAAGCGGTTAGTAAACTTGAGATTAGACCGGCTGTAATCCTGGGAAAAGGGCGGATTAGCCAGAACTCGGTCAAACTTGCGAATCTGTCCGTTTTCTAAAATGAGCGGCTCTTCGAGAGTGTCCCCGTTTTCAATGGTGAAGCGGGTGACGTTGTGGAGGATCATATTCATATTACAAATTGACCAGACTGTACCGTTAGAATCCTGTCCGTAGAGCGCCAGATTCTGGGGATTTTGCCCCTGTTCCTCCACATATTGATAGGACTGGATAAGGAAACCGCCTGACCCCACGGTAGGGTCATAGATAGTATGGCCCGCTTGGGGTTTAACCAACTGTACCAACAGCCGCACCACCTCGGCCGGCGTGTAAAATTCTCCCCCTTTCTTCCCGGCACTATCGGCAAAGTATTTGATTAGGTACTCGTAGGCGGCACCCAATAGGTCGGGAAACTCAAAATTATCGTTGACCAGCACAAATTGGGGCTGATTGAAATGATCTAGTAAATCCTTCCATTTGTGGTCAGGTATCTTGGTTTTGCCCTTGGTGGCATTAAAATCGATGTTATTCTTCAGCACTCCCGCCAAGGCATCGTTAGCATCCTCTACCGCCGCTAATGCCTTATTGAGCATATTGCCGATGTCCTGCTTAAGGTGTTTGAGCGGCGGCACTTCGTGGCCGTTTTCGTCGCGCCAGGATTGATGCCAGCGAGCGCGAGGAGGTACGAAAAATGTTTCTCCATAGGAGATTGGGTCTTCTTGCAGTTGGGCCAGCAGCGACGGGTCTGGGCATATTGTTTCTTGAGTTGCGCTTGCTTGCGCTCAAACTCGTCTGACAAGCGTTTGAGGAACAACATCCCAAAGATAAATTCTTTGAACTCGGAAGCGTCCATTTTACCGCGCAGAATGTCCGCCGCCTTAAATAGAAAGTCTTCGAGTTGACTGAGAGTGATCTTTTCTTGTTTCATCGTTAGTTACCTTAAATGTTCACCAGTTTAAGTAGCTGTTTATATAGCGTTTCCCAATCTCATGAGGTACACCAAAATCTTAACTCCTGAATCCCGAATCCTGAATCCTGAATCCCGACTCCTGACTCCTGACTCCTGACTCCTGACTCCTGACTCCTGACTCCTGACTCCTCAAAACCTAAGACTCTGTACCTCACAACTATGGGAATTGCTATAATTAAATTGAAAATGGGTTTTAGGCTCGATCCCCCCTTGCCCCTGTAGGGTTGATTCATGAATCAACCCTACCTTGAATCAACCCTACCTTGATAAGGGGAGTGTCTGACAACTTTTAACACCTATCTACTTATCTTGCTAAAGATTGACCGCTCAGGCAATAATGGGAAGGTTTATCATGCCCATTAAAGAATGCTGAACGCTTTTATTTGGCTACCGATTATAGGGGCGATACTGATTGCCTACACGCCTCTAGAGGCGAAAAAAGTGCGAGGATTAGCTCTAACTCTTGCTGTCGTTCTCTTACTGCTTAATATTCTCCTTGGCTGGCAATTTGACCCTAGTAACCCGCAAATGCAGTTCACGGTTAACCTGCCTTGGATTAATTTCCTCGGTTTCAATTATGCCCTCGGGGTCGATGGATTGTCATTTTCGTTACTTTTTCTTAACAGCATCTTGACAATAATTGCTCTTTATGCTAGTGGTACAGAGGTTAACCGGCCGAAATTTTACTATTCTCTGCTCTTGTTACTCAATGCCGGAGTAGCGGGGGCCTTTCTAGCGCAGGATTTACT
>NZ_JADEXI010000191.1:0-7663 GCF_015207185.1 Microcystis sp. LEGE 08355
TTGGTATTTAGGAGGATTAAATTATCAAGTTGTCCACCATCTTTTCCCGCAAATTTGCCATTTTCACTACCCCAAAATTGCCCCAATCTTAGCGGAAGTTTGCCAAGAATTTGGCGTTAATTATGCCGTTTATCCCACCTTCTGGGGTGCTTTAGCTTATAATTATCGTTGGCTCAGGCAATTAGGCAATAAACAAAGTAATTTCGATCTCAAATTAGCCAGAACGTAGGTTGGGTTGAAGCATGAAACCCAACGCCCGCTCATGTTATGCTACCGCTAACCCATCCGACAAATAATTGTGCCTCCCTACTTATCAGTTATCAGTTATCAGTTATCAGTTATCAGGTGTGAGTTATCAGTTATCAGTTATCAGTTATCAGTTATCAGTTTTCAGTGAATAGATAGTAAGTACCTAAGCAAAATTAATTACACATATCTAACCCCGGTCTTGCCTCTTGCCTCTTGCCTCTTGCCTCTTGCCTCTTGCCTATCTTCACTAGGAAATTTATTTTGCACGACTACTTATTAAGCGACAAGCTCGGAGCTGCCTTTTTACTGATTAATGTTGACTGATTACTGATTACTGTTTACTGTTTACTGATCACTGAAAAATGAACCTACCCAACTCGATTACCCTATCACGACTCTTGGGACTGCCATTAATTTTATACTGGTTGCACCAAGGTACAGAAATCGATCGCTGGTTAAGTTTAATTATCTTTCTGATTGCTGCCAGCACCGATTGGCTCGATGGTTATCTAGCGCGAAAATTCAATCAAATCACCGAATTAGGCAAATTTCTCGATCCTTTGGTCGATAAATTACTGGTTCTCGCTCCTCTTTTAGCTCTGATTGAAATGGATTTAATTGCTGCTTGGGGAGTATTTTTAATTCTTGCTCGGGAATTAGTGATCGCTGGTTGGCGCATTAATCCGAATTTAACGGGAAATAGCGACATAAAAGGGGCTAATTGGTGGGGAAAAAGCAAAACAGTCAGCCAAATTATCGCTATCGCTCTCTTAATTGCTCCCTTGCCTTCTGAATATAACTTAATTGCTCAGATTGCCTTTTGGCTATCGGTGACATTAACTTTAATTTCTGGGGTGATTTACGTCACACCCAGCCCCAAATTAACCCAAAATTGATAAAAATTTAACCATCAGCAATAATTCAGGAAACAAACCAAGAGAAAAAGGTTGCATTTTTTTTTCTCGGTATATGATAATCATGGGAGAGGACTGTCAAACTCTTCAAATTCAAACATATCACTCAAAGAAAAAACTATGCCTCCTATCACCATTGCTGCTCCGATTGGCTCCACCACGGGTTATACCATCAATACTACCACTTTCCCCCCAAGTCTAGCAGCTTTTTGGGCAGCCGCTCCAGCCAATCTCGACCTAGCCGTTTCTATCACTACCACAGTCACCGGTAGAAATCTTACTGCTTTAGGTGAAATCTCTGGACGTTCCGCTTGGTTACTTCGCAACGGATTTGGTCAGACTGACGTGGCGAGTGCTAACCTCTCTGGTTATAAAAGCACCCCCCCTTTTTCACAAAATTATTTTCTTCCTGGCGGAACTGACACTTACGTCGCCTCTACTTTTGTAACCGGTCCGGCAACCCATATCCTCGACTTTGGTGGTAATCAAAGGTTTACTAAAGCACAAAACCAAGATGCCGCTAGCGAAGAAATTGCCATGTTGGGTAACCTTGGTCCCTTCGTACTTAGAGGTGCAAATGGTAACGATACCCTAACCGGTAGCATGATGGCCGATACCCTGTTCGGTTTCGACGGAAACGATAGCCTAAATGCTGGTTCGGACAACGATAGCCTAGATGGTGGCAATGGAAACGATACCCTAATCGGTGCCAATGGAAACGATACCCTAATCGGTGGCAATGGAAACGATATCCTAGATGGTGGCGCGTTATCCGATAGCCTAACTGGTGGCGACGGAAACGATACCCTAACTGGTGGTCTGGGAACGAATATCCTAGATGGTGGTAATGGTGCTGATACATTTGTATTTACCAATCAGGGTAATCAGACAGTTACCCAATTCATTACCGGTGATAATGATGTCTTCGCATTTACTGTTAGTGCTTACGGAGGCGTTCCAACAGCGGGTACGACGGCAGTTGTTAGTAATGCGGCTACTGCTGTCAATGCTTCTAGCAGTATCATTGTTGATACTTTTGATAATATTGAGGCCTTGGGGAATACTAAATCATCAATTCGTTTTGCCTTCGCCACCGATACAAAGACCCTCCTCTATGACTTTGACAGTGACTGGTCAACCCCCAACATCACCGTTGCGACAGTTACCTCGATTACTGGTACATTAGCTGCTGGTAACTTCGCCTTCATTTAATTCCTTGTTTGAATAGACAGATACTGGGTGTGTTAGCTAGGGCTAAGACACCCTTATTACTTTAATGGTGAAGTGGGAAGTCTCTGGTTTTAGGGAACTCTGGAATAGGCAACGGGAAAAGTAGCTGGTAGTATTGGGATTAGTTTTGTGTGGTGATTAACTGACGGTGATAATCGCCCCATAACTTGGCTGCCTGTTGACTACTGCCCGCAGTGGGAGAATTGTTATCATTCCCTAACCAAATGCCTGTCACCCAGTCGCGACGGGGAAGATAACCGATAAACCAGAGATCCACATAATTATCCGTAGTTCCCGTTTTACCCGCTTCTCCCATGCCAATACTAGCAGCACCTCCTGTACCATTAGTTATCACCCCCCGCAATAAGCTATTCATTGTTTCGGCGGTTTTAGGGGAGATTACCTGCTGATTTCTCTCGCTATCGTCGCCATAGTCATAAATAACCCGACAAGTACTCAAATCCTCCACATTTTTACAGTCGGAAGCGTCGAGAATGCGTTTAATGGCGTGGGGACGATTCCAGCGCCCGCCATGGTCAAAAACCCCATAAGCGCCGGTCATTTCTAAGACATTTACCTCGCTTTGCCCTAAAATTAGCCCCGGTACAGCATTTAAAGGTGATTTCACCCCCAAACGTTCCGCCACATTGACCACATTACTTAATCCTGCCTCGCGAGCAATGCGAAGGGCAACACTATTTTCCGATCGCGCTAAACCTTGAAACATATTGACCCCCCCGCTACTACGTTCACAGGGAGAATAGGCTTGTCCTTGCCAAGAGAGTCCAGCGCAGGTATAGGTTTTATAGGGCGATATTCCCTTTTCTAGGGCGGCAGCATAAGCAAATACCTTAAAAGTGGAACCGGGTTGACGTTTAGCTTGGATAGCGCGGTTAAATTGGCTTTTTTGATAATCAACTCCCCCGACTAAAGCGAGAATTTCCCCAGTTTGACTGTTTAAGGTAACTAAAGCCCCTTGGGAGTATCGATAGCGGGGGCCTTGGTTTAAGACATTATTTTTTAAGCTTTTTTCTGCGATCGCTTGCAGCTGGCGGTCTAAACTGGTTTCAACGATAAAATTGCCCTCTTTGGCCACTTCTTCCCCTAAAAGGTCCTGTAATTCCTCGAAAACGTAACTATAAAAATATGGTGCAATCGTACTAGATAGGGATTTTTTGGCTTGGGGACTGATTTCGATGCGGGATCTGCGGGCGCTGGCCGCCGCTTCCGGGGAAATCATCCCTAATTGGGCCATGCGATCGATGACACGATTGCGTAGTTGTACGGAAGTGTCGTAATCTTGAATGGGATTAAATCGATTCGGGGCGGGTAACATGGCCACAAGAGTAGCAGCCTCGGAGATATCTAAATCTCTAGCGGATTTATCGAAATAAAAGCGGGCCGCATCTTCAAAACCGTAACCGGCCAGACCGAGATAAACTCGATTGAGATAGGTTTTGAGAATTGTATCCTTACTATAGACCGCTTCTAATTGTAAAGCGACCACAGCCTCCCGGAGTTTGCGATCGGCAGTATTTTGGCGACCGACTTCGGGGAATAAACTACGCGCTAACTGTTGAGTCAGGGTGCTGGCCCCTTGACGAATGCCCCGACCTTGCCAATTAATCATAACAGCCCGAACAATCCCCAAAGGATCAACCCCAAAATGCCAGTAAAAACGACTATCTTCGGAAGCGACAACCGCCTTGGGCAAATAGGGAGAAAAATCGCCCAGATTATCTAATTCTCGGTGAGTTTCCTGTCGAATGGGATTGAGGGGAGTTTGACCATCCCTAGGGTAAACCACCACCGGACCGCTCACCCCGGAAGGGAGTGGATAAACATTAACTTTGCGACTTTCCCAGATAATCCCTAAAACCAATAAACCGAAAATACCCCCCGCACCATAGAAACCATAGCGCAAAAGTCGCGCCCACAGGGGAGGGGGACAGTAGTAGGAGATGGTGACACAATTGGCTAAGTCTGGGGGGGCCAGGGTAAAGATATCACCATGACGCAGGGAAACGCTTTTGAGACGACGTTTACCCATATAAACCCCGTTGGTGGAGTTTTCATCTGTGAGCAGGAAATTATGGGGATTTTTCGGGTCACGCTGCAGGGAACAATGAATCTGACTGACCACGGTATTACGGATAGTAATATCACAGGAACTGGAACTACGACCCAACAAATAGCGATCGCCGATAAGGTGATATTTGCTTTCCCCGCTGCCATTCTCGTTTTTAAGGCGTAATTCGGGAACTCTCGCCCCTTTTTTGAGATTTACCGCCTGAAAATTCACCTTTCCTTGCAATTTCTGCACGGCAACGGTGACAAGTTGACTAATTTGGGTTTTCGGCGACTGGTTAGACATAGTTTTTATCAGTTATCAGCTTCTGAAGGCAATAGGCAATAGGGGAAGTGGGGAAGTGGGGAGTGGGGAATTTCAACTAAAACCCCAACACCCTAACACCCCCCGCAATGCGCACGCAGTGACCACCCTAACACCCCAACACCCTAACACCCTAAAACCCTAACACCCCAACACCCCATCTCCCCAATTCCCAATTCATACCCAATATCCCTAAATTGCCATTTTAGCCTCTAAAGCTTTCAGGTATTCCGTATTGACTCCCGACTCGCGAATCAGAGCAATTTTACCGGTACGGGCCACCTCGCGAACGCCAAATTTATTCAGCATTTGCATAATCGCCACCATTTTACCCGGATCCCCCACCACTTCGATGGTCAGGGTTTCCTCGGAAATATCCACAATCCGGGCCCGAAATACCTGCGCTAATTCGATCACTTCCGCTCGGCGCTCGGCGGTAGCATTAACTTTAATCAGCATTAATTCCCTTTCCACACAAGGGGTTTGGGTGATATCCTGCACCTTGAGGACGTTAATTAATTTGTAAAGTTGTTTGGTTAACTGTTCGATGCTGTCCTCGTCTCCCGGTACTACCATCGTAATCCGAGAAACTCCCATCTGTTCAGCAGGACCCACGGCCAGACTTTCAATATTAAAGCCGCGACGGGCGAATAATCCAGCAATACGGGTTAAGACTCCCGCTTCATCTTCAACTAATACGGATAATGTGTGTTTCATGGCACTCTATCTACACAACCTAGATTTAACCATTTTGACACTCCCCGCGCTAAAGCGACGGGGATTCTTGGTTCCAAGAGATTACTTGCTTAGACAGAATTACTTCTGAAAAAGTAGAGGTATTCTCTCCCCAAGCGTTCATCGGGTCTAGCCCAAAAGTTCCCGTATGCCCTACGGTACTTAACCCTTTTTTAAGGATATTAATAGCGGCGTTTTCATCCCTATCTAAAACACACCCACACTTACACTGATGGGTTCTAGTCGATAAAGATTTTTTAACAACTTCACCACAGTTTGAACAGTTTTGGCTTGTATAGTTCGGTGGGACAGCAATCGTTATCTTGCCGAATTTAACCCCAAAATACTCCAGCCATTCTCGAAACTGATACCAGGCCGCATCATTGATCGATTTAGCTAAACAATGATTCTTGACTAAGTTCTTAATTCTTAAATCGACCTGGGCTATCACATCTAAGAAGCGAACTACGCACCTTGCTAACTTTACAGCAAAGTCTTTACGTTGCCTACTTATTTTAAGATGAGCCTTAGCCAATCTTTGTCTAGCTTTTTGACGATTTTTACTTCCCTTTTTCTTTTTAGATAATCGTCTTTGAAGTCGTTTTAATCTTTTCTCGGACTTTTTTAAAAATTTAGGATTGTCAACTTTATTACCTTCATGATCAGTATAAAAAGAAGCTAATCCCACATCTATTCCGATACACTTACCTGATGGTTTAACATCCTCTTTTACTTCACAAGAGAGAACAAATTGACAATAATAGCCGTCAGCACGTTTAATAAGCCTAACTCGTTTAATGTCAGACTGCTGAAAGTATCCTAAGTCCCAAGTCCCTTTTAGTTTAACTGTTCCAATCTCCTTTTTATCACTGAAATGAATGGTTTTAGGGTTAAGAAGCTTCCATCCTGTTGTTTTGTATTCAACCGAGCGGGAAAACTTTTTAAACTGAGGATAGCCTTTCTTTCCGATTACCTTCTGCTTACAGTTGTCAAAGAAACGGGAAATAGAAGACCATGCCCTTTCAGCCGATGCTTGCCTTGCTTGAGAATTTAATTGACTAGCAAATTTAAAGTCATGGGACAAAACTCGACAATAAGCTGATAGATAATACTTATTTACACCTTTGTTGTCCATCCAATAATTTAAGCATTTATTACGGATGAATTGAGCGGTGCGGATAGCATCGTCTATAGCCTGATACTGTTTTAATTTAGCCTCAACTTTAAACTCTAGGACAAACATTTACTCTAAAATTTTAAGAATAAACTTATTTTAACACATTAAATATTAAACTGACAACCCATCACCTAAAAGCCGCCCTCTGCTACGCGGGCATGGCGGGGAACCTTAAACCCAAGTTTTCGGTAAGACAGGAGACAAGGCCGGAACAGTTTGTCTTCTCTGAGGGATTCAGGTAGAAACCTCTACTCTGTCAAAGTTTATATCCAATCTTCCTCATCCCCTTTGTTTACCTCCCGCTCTTGGTTTTCATCCTGGGCGGGGGGCGTAATAATCCGATAATTGACATCGTAAACTTGCTCGGCTTTTTCCCCGCGAGTCTGTTTGGCCGTGCGGTAACTATAGGAATAAACTGAGCCAGTTTGATAACTGTCCTCTGGAGGCTTGACAAAATTCGCTTTTTCCTCATCGGCAACCCTAGGCGAGAATTCTTCCCGATCCTGAATGGTCGTCGGTTTTTCGGCTTGCCCTGAGCTACGTCGAAGGGGGGGTGTATCAAAATTCCAATCATCACCGCTATCTCTTTCCCAATCGTTATCTGGTGGAGACGCAGCAGAATCTTGAATATAGGTAGGTCGGGGAGATGGGGGTGGAACTTTGGGATTATTGGCTATAGGAGGGGAAGTTTTTGGGGCAGCCAAAGGACGACCAAAACTATAGAGAAATTGCAGGGTTAAACCACTGATAATTCCCGCTAGGGTGAAAAGTAACACCCAGACAGCTAGGGGCAGTTTTACCGTCATAATACCGCCAAAAAAGACCAAAGTGATCACCCCCAAATTCTGCCAGATCAGTAATCCGCCCACTGCGATCGCAAATAAGACCATAATCCAGCCCATTTTTACCTCCCTTGATTCAGTGATCAGTGATCAGTAAACAGTGATCAGTAAACAGGTATAAAGA
>NZ_JADEXI010000192.1:0-7637 GCF_015207185.1 Microcystis sp. LEGE 08355
GCTTTATTTTAAAAGGGTTTTACCATTATTCAGCAAACCCTAAATAGAAATAATCTCCTGTCTCGGAGTCTCCTGTCTCGGAGTCTCCTCTCTCCTGATAGCTAAAACAACAAACCCTCTAGGCATAGGATAACTGTGGAACTTTGCTTTGGGAAAGCCTAGCTCCAACAAAAATCCATCCCTAGGGGGTTGCGAAAAAGAAGAAAAAGTGCTTAAGTAAAACCCCTCGAGTTGATGAAAGAGGCGGTCAGGGGTTAGAATTAGGGATAAGAATCTATATTGTCTTTTTGGTCGGTCTTGTCAAAACTAGCCCTTTTGACTGCCGATTTTTTTTGTCCTTATCCCTACTCCGTAACCTATTTAAGCTTCTACCGGTTCTTCTGATTCCGTTTGTTTGAGGTGGATGTGCTTGTAGCCAAGTTTGATTTCAAACTCATCACCGGGCTGCAAGTTCATTTGTTCGGTATAGGTGGAACCGATGACGATTTGACCATTTTTGTGGACACTAACCCGGAAAGTGGGTTCGCGGCCGCGGCCATCTTTAGTGCCTTCGGGATCGAGAGGAACCCCTTTTGCACCCAAAACAGCATCGTAAAAGTCGGTTAAATTGACCCGAACTTGGCCATCTTTACTTTGAGAGTAGTAACCACAACGTTTTGCCGTTTCGCGACGGGGTAAGTGGGATAACTCTTTGACTTTTTGTAGTAGAGCTTTCCCGGTTAGGGGAGTAGGAGAGATGTCACTCATGGTACTTTTTAATGTTCCTTGATTTTTGACTGACTGTCAATTAAGTTTACACTGACAAATTGATCATACCAAAAATCTTGCCAAAAATGTCTAGAGGGGAATAATAAATTTTTTAAAACTGATGGTTCGGTGATGACAATCGTGCTAAGAAGACCCCGGACTAGGTAGTAAGTGTAAACCTTGTGGGGGAGAGGAAATTTTGGGTTAAGACTCTCGCAATTTTTGGTCGGGTGGGAGGAAAACAGGGGGGAGAAAGTAAGTCCATAAAACCGATAAAGCTATACCCAGCAAGGAATTGAGAAAATTTACTTGTGGTTGGAGTTGGCAAAAAACTAATGACCCAGAGCAGTAAATCCGGGGGGATTAAACTGTTTTCGAGCGACTTGCCCATCTATCATTAGGTCTAGGTACCTACCCCGTGGCTAAACCGACTAGGGAAAATCTTAAGGATTAATTACCATTACTAGCTCCCCTTTGGCCCGTTAACATCGATTATCCTGAGTATTAGGAGTCCCTCATCCCCTTGCCGAGTATGGAAGTTTCTTTTAAAATTCTGCGTCAACGACCCAACGACACCCCCTACCTAGAAAATTTTACCCTAGAGGTGGAGGCCGGAAATACAATTCTCGACTGCCTTAATCGCATCAAATGGGAACTTGATGGAACTTTGGCCTTTCGCAAAAATTGCCGCAATACAATTTGTGGCAGCTGTGCGATGAAAATTAACGGTCGTTCGGCCTTGGCTTGTCAACAAAATATCGCCAGTGAATTAAACCATTGTAGCCAAAAAGATGCCGGAGAAATTCCCGAAATCACGATCGCACCCCTGGGTAATTTACCAATTATCCGGGATTTAATCGTCAATATGCAACCGTTTTGGGACGATTTAGAAAGGGTTGAACCTTATATTAGTAGTCAAGCACGCACCATTCCCGAACGAGAATTTCTGCAAACTCCAGAAGAAAGAGCCAATCTCAATCAGATGGGTAACTGCATTATGTGCGGGGCCTGTTATTCGGAATGTAACGCCAAGCAAGTGAATCCTGATTTTGTCGGGCCCCACGCTTTAGCAAAAGCGCAGCGCACCCTAGCAGATTCCCGCGATGGTAATCAAGAAGGTCGTCTAGAACTTTATAACCAAGGCACCGCAGGGGTTTGGGGTTGTACCCGTTGCTATTTCTGTAATGCGGTTTGTCCTATGGAAGTGGCCCCCATGGATCAGATCGGTAAAATTAAACAGGAAATACTCGCTCGTCAGTCGGCCGATAGTAGTCGTCCCATTCGTCACCGGAAAGTTTTAGTGGAATTAGTCAAAGCAGGGGGATGGGTGGATGAACGCAAATTCGGCCTCTATGTGCTGGGCAATTATTGGCGCGATTTACAGGGTTTATTAAGTATTGCCCCCTTGGGATTGCGGATGATTGCTAAGGGTAAATTTCCCACTTCCTTTGAAGCTTCCGAGGGAACCGAGGAAGTGAGAGGTTTAATTACGGCCATTCAAAATTCTCGCTCTCGATAGTTAGAGTAATTTTGAGATCATTATGATCTATATTCTATTTGACTGGAGAACTCATTATCATGTTCGATCGAGATAGTATCCGTGGTTTTTCTGCCCTAATCACCCTTGTGGGAGTCGCTTCTAGTTTGGGTTTTAGCTTCAACGCACCGGCTTTCTCCCAAGCTACCTCTAACAATTTACCATTACTCTTAGCCCAAAAAAGCGAAAAGGTGCGCGTAGCGGTTTTAGACTTCGATTATAGCGGTCTCAGTAATCCCCAATGGTTAACATTTCTCAATGGTGGAGCCAGTGGTGTCAGTGATATTCTCGTCAATAAATTGGTGGAAAGTGGTCGCTATACAGTCATTGAGCGCAGTCGCATTGATGCTGTCCTCAGAGAACAGAATTTGGGAGCTTCGGGACGGGTAGATGCCGCTACCGCTGCTCAAATCGGGCAAATTTTGGGGGTAGATGTGGTGATTATCGGTTCGATTACCCAATTCGATTTACAAAAAAAACAATCCGGTGGCTCGTTTATTATTTTTAGCACTGCTAAGACAGAAACCGATGCTTTTGTCAAGTTGAATGTCCGGGCAATTAATACCACCACGGCCGAAATTATTACCACCGCTCAGGGAGATGGTAGTGCCAATCAATCCGATGGTTCAACCGTGGTTTTAGGAGTTGGGGGTGGTTCCCAAACCTCCAACGAAGGGAAATTACTCAGTATTGCCACCGATAAGGCAGTAGCGCAGGTGGTGGATAATCTCAATAATAAAGCTGACCAAATCGCCGCTACACCTCGCTCGCTCCCGACTGTCACCGCTTTAGTGGCTGCCGTGGCGGGAAATCAGGTAATTCTCAATAAAGGTACGGGAGAGGGTTATCGTGTTGGTTTACGCATTTCCATCGAAAGGACAACTCAAACGGTCAAGGATCCGCAAACGGGTAAGGTTATCCGTCAGATTACTCAACCGATTGGCACTCTCGAAATTGTCGAAGCTGATGGTCAATCTAGCGTCGGTCGCATCATTACCGGTAATGGTTTTAAAATCGGTGATTTAGCTAAACCCATTCGTTAATTGGGAATTATGAATTGGGGAGGTGGGGAGGTGGGGAGATCGGTAAACTTAAATCTGATAACTGATCACTGATAACTGATAAGTTAACACTCACGAAAATTTGAAGTTATTTGACACTCCCGTCGCACTAAGCGCTTCGGGATTCTTAGTTCAACGAGTCCACTTAAATTATATGCCTTGCGTTATCCAACCCAGAGGTGGTTCTCACGCTTGCGCGTTACTTTTCGTATGCCCTACGATAGTCCCCCCCTTGCCCCCCCGACGTCGGGTGGCAAGGGGGGGTACAAAGTTTGCTTGAATTGAAACGTTAGCTTCAAATACTGCTTTGTCTATTTCCTGTAAAGATTTTACATCACGAGCAGGGGGAAACTAGAACTATTGAGTAGAACCCCATATCTTTAATTGTCAAGGTGCAGATAGCGTAGTGGTTAGACTACATGGGTTTTTAAAGCGGTTGATTACCCTATCCGCTCTACTTACATGGTAGCTATTTGGCCTGAGTAGGTCAAGACCCTTACAAGAAGAAGTTATTCGAGATTTTGTCAGGAGACTGGACGCTTATTTTTAATCGTGCTTCGTGTCACTGAGCCTTTACATTGAGCCTTGACATTGAGCCTGTCGAAATGTGTCGAAGTGCTGTTTTATGTTGGCGCTTGGTTTTATCCCGTCGCTTTTAGGGACGGGATGAAACCCCGACATTTGAGATAAAATTTATAATCGGAATCTTTTGGATATTCCCTAGACCAGAGCGATTAACGAAAACTATCAAAAAATGGTACAAGATCAAAAACCCACGGTGATCATTACTGGGACAACTTCTGGAGTCGGTCTCTACGCCGCTAAATCCCTTGCTCAAAGAGGTTGGTTTGTGGTTATGGCCTGTCGGGATATACCGAAAATGGAACAGGCGGCCAAGGAATTAAACATTCCCCGGGATAACTACTCTATTGAATTTATCGACCTCGGTTCCCTCGATAGCGTCCGGCGCTTCGTCAAAAATTTCCGGGCCTTGGGCAGACCTCTAACCGCTTTAGTCTGTAATGCCGCTATCTATCTGCCTTTGCTCAAAGAACCCTTAAGAAGTCCCGACGGTTATGAATTGAGCATGGCCACCAATCATTTAGGTCATTTCCTGCTCTCAAATTTGCTCTTGGAAGACCTAAAAAATTCCCCCTCTCCCGACCGGCGTTTAGTCATTCTCGGCACTGTCACCCATAATCCCGATGAATTAGGCGGTAAAATTCCTCCTCGTCCCGATTTGGGCGATTTAGAAGGGTTTGCCAAGGGTTTCAAAGAGCCGATTACTATGGCCGACGGCAAAAAATTTGAATCGGTCAAAGCCTACAAAGATAGTAAGGTGTGTAATGTTCTCACCATGCGGGAACTGCACAAACGCTATCACGAATCCACCGGAATCACTTTTACTTCCCTCTATCCGGGTTGTGTGGCCGATACACCCCTTTTCCGCAATCATTACCCCTTTTTCCAGCAGTTTTTCCCCTGGTTCCAGAAAAATATCACCGGTGGCTATGTTTCCCAAGAATTAGCCGGGGAAAGAGTGGCCATGGTGGTGGCTGACCCCGAATACCGTCAATCCGGCGCTTACTGGAGTTGGGGCAACCGTCAGAAAAAAGAGGGTAAATCTTTTGTACAAAGGGTTTCTCCTCAAGCTCGCGACGAGGAAAGAGGCGAAAAAATGTGGGAATACAGCGCTAAATTAGTCGGATTAGCCTAAATTCCGATTTTGAGACTAAAAAGGGACACAAGGTAACTTGTGTCCTTGTGGAAACGGGGAGCGCTGGGACAGGGAGAAACAGTCCATAACTGGGTTTTTAAAGTTTGATTGGCAGTTAATGATACTATTAAAAACCGATTTGTTATTATTCCGATTTGACTGCAAGCTTTTAATGCAGGTGCGGCTTATTTGTTTCAAGCTGCACAAGAGCCACCGCAGTCTGTCCCCGAAGGCGATAACGTGGTTGGTTTACTTCTCCTTGCAGGGGGATTTAGCTTAAAACGGGTGATTTCTGGGTTATCCAACCCACATTCCGCACCCTAGTCGTTGAAATAAAAAGTTGCTCTAGCCCTTGTATAGTAAGACTTTTAGCGATTACTAAGAATTATGAAGTGTCACACTCTATTCAGCGATCGCCAGCTTAATGAGAGTTTCTCTCAATAATTTGGTATCAGAGCTATCAGATTTTTAGGGCTAATTGTGCATCTGCTGGGCAAACAAAGTGGTATCATGCCAAGATTTTTCGAGATTTTCAATAAAATCTACTGGGTTAATTTTCCATTGGGTCGGTTGGTCTGGTCTAATAAGATATTCCATTAAAAACTTCTCCTTTAATTAATGTTTTTAGGGTACATGAGTGATGATGTTTACGTCCCTTGATCAGCAATTATTGAATAATTACAATGATTCTTGTGCGGTAGATAAAACCTCTTGATATAGTCTTGGATTAATAGGTTTACCCTGAGTAATTAACGCCTCTAAAACTTCCTGAACGCTAGTAATTAATCCTAGGTGTTTGGCGAATAATAAAATACCTAATGTACCAGTAATTTTTAAATTTCGAGATCAAGCAACTCGCCTAGCTTCTCAATCATCAATCAATAATTGATCGGCTTCTAATTCTTTAGCTAAAATCCTAGCAGCACATTCACCCCAACCTAAATTAGTTATCGTTTTCAAAGTAGAGACTTTTTCTGAACTGCTAATTGTTCGTCTCTCTATCCAGTCTGCTAATTGAACTAAATTAACTGCTGGATGAGTTCCTGTTGTTACCTCATGGTAAACTTCTTGAGGAATAATAATTTTCCCGTAAATGTCATGAAGTAAATTAAGTTTTCCAACTTTTGCTAATTCACTTAAAGGGGTAGTATCAGAGACAATAATCACGTTACTTTTTATATCTCTCTAAAATTTGGAGAGTCTCAGCCACTTCTTGTTGTAATTCTTCTTGGGTTTGCATAGGGAATGAACAAATATTATAGTGATCCATTAAATCAGAAAGTTTCTGATGATCGATCTCTAATAATTCTGCGGCACGTCCCGCACTAATATCACCATGACGAAGTAAAGTCATAACATAGGCTTCTTTAGCTTTTTTCTCAGCTTCCAGATGATGAATTTCTGGAACTTTAGGTAAAGTTAGAGTGAATTTAATTTCTGTTGTCGTCATTTGAAATTTATTTTCAGTAGCCTATAATTATTTATAACACTTATTTACCGCCACCGATGCCGATAACAACCCCTTAACCTACAATATCACCGCAGGTAATCCTAACCTCGATGGCGACGGTATCTCCGCCTTTACCATCAACAATAGCGGCCAAATTCCTATGGCTGACTCCGATGACAAGGCTGTAGTCATCTCCCTACCCTAACTGACTTGACAAAAGTTGCTCAAAATATAACCTTAGCAACATAAATCAGCTTATCCCTAGGTAAATCCTTGCAGGAGTGCCATTATACCAGATATTTTCTCTCTGCATGGTTTATTTAATAAGCTCTGCTGATGAATGAAAAAAAATAATAAACGGAACTTATAACTATTCGCCTCTACAATCTAAGCATTATCCCTAACCAGTGCTAAATTTTCTGACATCCAAGCTTGATTAATGGTTTTGGTGTCTTTAGAGGCAGTTTTCTCCACTATTCGCCTACTTATCAACTTTATCTAACTCGAACTAAGTTTCGGGTGGATTCCCTATTGACTCTGTACTATCTTTTTCACACGAGGTATATCATGGCTATCATCTACGTTAAATCCGGTTCTACTGGTAATGGTTCTGCTTGGAATAATGCTGATGGCAGTTTAGTAGTGCGATGACTGCAAAACTGTGTAAGAAAATTAATAACGTTTTGGGCTTGATTTCTGGATTTACCCTTGCAACTGCTGGAATGCTTCTTGTTAATTCTAATCCTGCTTCGGCTTCCCAGTTATGGAATTGGTATTTTGATGGGGGGAGTGAGAGAGAGGGTTATGTGAGCGGTTCTGGAACTTTTACAACGGATGATATGGATACTAACGGCTTTTATGTTATTACTGGGATAACTGGACGTTCCCTAGGACGCAATATAACCCGTCTTGCTTCCTCTGGGGAAAATAAACTTCGTTCTTCACATCCTCAAACTTTAAGTTTTAGCTTCTTTACTGGATGTTACACTAGAGATTGTATACACTTAATCTACTATCTAGATGACAATTATCCAGTTGCCTTTAGAAACTACGCAATCTACGACGGAAACCCACATTATCAAGCAATAAGAGTAGGTTTTTTTGCTATTAACGTCTCCCCACCCC
>NZ_JADEXI010000193.1:0-7623 GCF_015207185.1 Microcystis sp. LEGE 08355
TCCCTGTCCATTAGTTAACTATTCAAAGACTTAAAGATCACTGTTCAGGATTATTTATCGCTTGATTAACTTGGGTGATTTGGGTTTGAAAATATTGTTCACGATAACGGATAGCTTGGGCTAATTCCGCACCTTTTTGGAAAGCGAGTAAAGCTTGGGGATAATTTTTTCTCTCTAGATAAATTTGACCGATTTGATCGTAGGTGTTCATTAAACCGTAGTAATTATAACCCAATTCATGGACTTTAATTAATTCTTGATAGATTTGTAAAGCATAATCCACCTGTTGATAACTTTTATAAAGTTCGGCCAACTTATTTAAAGCTTCTCCTGCGGTGCCGTACTGTTGTAAAGCCAAAGCGAGAGAATAGGCTTCTTGAAAGTTTTGGCTGGCTTTATTTGCATCTTTTAAAGCTTGATAATCTAAACCAATTTGAATTTTTAGATCGGGAATTAACTGTATTTGCTGATTTCTGATCTGGGTTTCAGCTATTTCTTCTTTAATTTTTACTGCGTTAGCTGGCTGCAAAGATTCTCGATAAATTTCTGCTAGTCTTTGCAGATAAATTCCTTGAGTTAAAGAATTATTCTGCGCCTTAGAAATAGTTAACAATTCCTCATAAACTGGGGCGGCTTTTTGATAATCAAAACGGGATAAATGAATTTGACCAAGTTGATTTAAAGTTGCTTCTACTGCTGTGTTATCTCCAGATTTTCTGGCATTGGCCAGGATTTTATCATAGATGATTATCGCCTCATTAAAAGCTCGTACCTGTTGATAGGATGTACCTAATAATGTTAATAGTTCCTCGTCCATTGTCTGGTTAGTTTCTGCGGTTTGTTGCAGAGATTTTAAACGAGCAGTAATTAATTTAACATCCTCGGTTCGATCTCGATTCCAAGCGGCTAACCCCACTTTTCCCAAAGATTTTACTTCTTCTTTTGCTCCTAAATAACGATTTAATTTAATCACTTCATACCAGATGGTAAAAGCTTCCTCATTTAATCCCGCATCGTATTTAGCTTGAGCTTCAGCATCGCGTTGATCGATGTATAATAACAGTTGACGACGCTCTAAGGGAGTTAAAGGGCGATCAATTGCGGGTAATAAAGGACTTTTTAGGGGAGTTTCGAGGGGATTGGGTACAGGGGTTTCTGTTTGTGCTAGGAGAGGAAGGGAAGTACCGATCAAACAGAGCCATAAACTGAGAGAAAAACGTAGCATAATAGATTGATAGGAGCGTAGTAGAGGATGATATTTTGTGATCGATCGATTCTATAAGAGACTGACTGCCGAAAATTTGCGTTTCCCAATTTTGGGTTTAATTGCTAGTTTAATTGTAACCTTGAGTCTGGCTGCCTGTGGTGTCTCCCCACAAGTTTTGGCAGAACAACGAATGTTTCTACCCCTCTCGGTCGAGTTTTTGGGAGAATATCAATTACCACAAGCGGATTATCAAGGGACAAGGGTGGGGGGATTATCGGCAATTACCTATGATCGCGCCAATAACCGCTTTTATCTCCTCAGTGATGATCGTTCTCAGAAAGCTCCAGCCCGCTTTTATCGGGCTAGTTTGCAGATAAATGATGAAAAAATCAAAAAAGTGAATTTAGAGGCGGTCACGTTCCTAAAAGATGGCAAGGGAGAAACTTTTAAAAAGGGATTGATCGACCCGGAAGGTATCGCTTTTTCGCCCCGACAAACTTTGTTTATTTCCAGTGAAGGTGCGGTTAAACAGGGAATTGCTCCTTTTATTGCTGAATTTGATTTGCAGGGACAATTAAAGGAGTCTTTGTTAATTCCTAATCGCTTTTTACCGGATGATAGCAATCAAAAAGGAATACAGGATAATTTAGGGTTTGAATCCTTAACTTTAGGGATTACCAGCACTCTCAAAGACGATCCTTTTCGTTTGTTTACTGCCACAGAAAGTGCTTTAATTCAAGATAGTCCCACGGGAAAAAGGGAAGAAAATCTCAGAGTGCGACTTCTTCATTATGTGATTGATCCGATTGGTGCGCCTGTGTTAGTATCGGAACAATTGTATGTGTTAGATGGGCCACCTAGTGGTGCGAGATACTACGGTTTAACGGAATTATTAGCTTTAGAAAAAGAGGGTTATTTTCTCAGTTTAGAGCGAACTTTTGGTTTAGAAGGTTTTGGAGCGAAACTATTTCAGGTAGTTAATGGGAGCGCCACTGATACCTCGAAAATCGCCAGGATACCGGGGGAATTAGAAGCTTTACAGGTGCAACCCTTGCGGAAAAAATTATTACTAGATTTAGGGACTTTAGGGATTGATTTAGATAATTTGGAAGCAATGACCCTCGGTCCAAGATTAGCTGATGGTAGTCGCTCTTTGATTTTGGTCAGTGATGATAATTTTAATCCGAATCAGGTCAATCAGTTTTTACTATTTCGACTCAAGGAAAAATAAACAAGAGATGGTTAATTGCCTCACCTATCCCCTTCTGGGAGAAGGATTGGGGTGAGGACTACCAATAAAGAAAAATGGGATAAATAGCCGGTTTAAAGACAAAACGGCCGATTAATAATCACTTTTTTCGATATCTTTGCGAATATCATTCAGGTCAATATAGCGATCGGTGGCATTTCGCAATTCCCTAGCGATCATCCCTTCCGTAGAAACTACGGTAATATGAGTATTTTTAGAGCGCAATAGTTCGATCGCTCGTTCAAAATCGCCATCACCGCTAAATAAAATCACTCGATCGTATTGATCGACGGTATTAAACATATCGACGACAATTTCGATATCTAAATTAGCTTTCTGGGAAAAACGACCGGAACTATCATCATAATATTCTTTCAAAATTTTTGTTCTCACTGTATAACCCAAACTAATTAAAGCATCGCGAAAACCTCTTTGATCTTGGGAATCTTTTAAACCCGTGTACCAAAAGGCATTAATTAACATAATATTCGGGTCGTTGGTGAAGTAATTTAACACCTTGCGCGGGTCAAAAAACCAACCATTTTTTTGTTGAGCATAAAACATATTATTGCCATCCACAAAAATCGAAAGGCGATCCTTCGGACGGCCGCCACCATTACAATGACAAAGACCGGCTTCTGTCATACAAAATACATACCTAATTTTTTATAGAGTTTAACTATAAAATTACCTTTTATTGACATACTCCCACCGTCAAGCTACGCTGTGACGGGGGATTCTTTCCACATCGCTGTTAGAAATTCCTTGTTCAACGAGACAGCTTAGATTCTCAATGTCTCCATTAAAAACCCAGAGGTCGGACTCTCCCAAGGCGTTTGGGTCGGTTTCTGTTTGCCCAACAGTACCGTTGAGATAATTTCCCAAATATTTCAACCCTTTTTTAAGAATGTTGATGGCTGCATTATGATCCCTATCTAAGACTGTTTTACAGTTAGGACATTTATGAGTTCTAGTGCTTAATGTTTTTTGCACTCTCGTCCCACAAACTGAACAATCTTGAGACGTAAAATGGGGCGGCACAGCAACACAAACAATCCGATAAATCTTGGCAAAATAATTCAACCATTCGGTGAATTGATACCAAGAAGCATCAGAAATCGACTTAGATAGCTTATGGTTTTTGACTAAGTTTCTTACCTTTAAAGCTTTATAGACTACCAGATCATTAGACTGGACTAACGCCAAAGCGTCTTTAATCGCTTTGTCTTTACGTTGTCTTGACACTTTAAGATGAAGCCTAGCTACTTTTATCCGTTGCTTGTGATAGTTTTTAGACTGTTTCTTTCCTTGACGAAATCGTTTTGATAATCTCATTTGTGCTTTTTTAAGTCGTTTTTCTGACTTGCTTAAATAACGTGGATTCTCTACAGTATTACCTTGAGCATCGGTATAAAACTCTTTTAACCCTAGGTCAATTCCTGTTATTTGTCCCGTTGGTTTATGGTATTCTTGCCGTTCTACGTCAATTAAAAACTGGCAATAATAACCGTCAGCACGTCTAACAACTCTTACCCGTTTAATCTGTTGCTCTGAATAATAAACTAATGTCTTTTGACTACACCATAAATCAAATTCTCCTGCTTTAAAGCCATCAGTAAATCTGATTTTACGTCGATCATCAGATAGTTTGTAGCCTGTTAGTTTATACTCAACCGAACGACTATGCTTTTTAAACCGAGGAAAACCCTTTTTGACCGGTATCTTGGCATGACAATTCTGGTAAAACCGATTAATTGATTGCCAGGCTCTATCAGCAGCCGATTGGCGAGCTTGAGAGTTTAATTTATTAACCCAAGGGGTCTCTTTATTGTTAGCTAGTACCGCACAAAGTTTTTGGAGATCATTGCGGGTTGTCCCTTGATTGTCCATCCAATAACGAACACAAGAGTTACGCACAAACTGAGAAGTTCTAATAGCTTCATTAAGCTGGTGATATTGCTCTGGTGTTCCGTTTTTTAACTTTGCTTCTACGACTAGCATCTAACAATCCTTGACCTTTGGCTAAGTTAATTATAACACAGTTTACCCACAGATGGTAGAATTAAACCGATGCTCCGTTGCTAATATTCTGGTCGGATTTCATCCCCCGCAAAGGTGAGTATCTTGTCGAAAAATGTAGCGGGGGCATTCATCCGACATTTTAGGTAATTTTACGGGGGAAAACGTCTATTCTTTGGGGAATAGCGGTGATTTGAGAGCAAAAGGATAGCAACTAAAATAAAAATTAGCTTTTTTGTCTAAGTAGGGAGGCACAATTATTTGTAGGATGGGTTAGCGGTAGCGTAACATAATCGGGCGTTGGGTTTCATGCTTCAACCCAACCTACGTTCATCTTATATTTAATTCCACCCACCCACTGAGGAGACAAATTAGATAATAGTTTCGGAATAATTAAAAGTGATAATAGGGGGATTGTACAGTAATTAGGTCATTTCGATAATCTTTCTCGATAGATGGGTATCAACAAGGCTGGTTAGATCAGGTAGGAACACCAATCACTCCAACCTCCAGAATATAGCTTAACATTGTCGTATCCGACTAGGGTCAGGGAAAAGATATTAACACAGGCTGTCACTCCCGAACCACAGTAGAGGATAATTTCTCGATCGCCTTGCCGCTCTTGCCAACGTTGTGTTTGCTGGGCCAGGGGTTGACAAAAACCCTGACTATCGGTGACTTCCAACCAGGGATAATTAAGCGCCCCCTCGATGTGACCGGCGATCGGATCGATCGGTTCCCTTTCACCCCGATAGCGATCGCTTTCCCTGGCATCAATTAACACCACTCCCCCTTGCTCTTTTTGCCTTTTCACCTCCTCAATCGTCACTACCCAATCCTGTTGAACTTGGGGGAGAAAAGCGCCGGTTTTCGGCACAGGTATCTGATTAGAGACGGGATAACCGGCATTTAACCAATTTTGCCAACCACCATCGAGAATGCTGACTCGTTCATGGCCGAGATAACGTAATAACCACCAGAGACGACTGGCAAAGGCAAAACGGGAGGCATCGTAGGCGATGACATGGGTTTGACCGGAAATCACCCCTAAAGAGCTTAATTTAGCGGCTATTGTCTGCGGATTCGGTAAAGGATGACGGCCGCCATGACGGGCAACGGGAGCCGATAAATCGCGATCTAGGTGTAAATAGAAGGCATTTTCAATATGATTGGCTAAATACTCTTGATAACCGAGATCGGGATCGTTTAACTGAAAACGACAGTCAATAACCATCAGATCGGGGCGATCGAGATTAGTCACTAACCAACTAGGAGAAACTAGGGGTGCGATCGGATTCATGGCGGGAAAATTGTTTAATAATTAATAGACAGTTGCGCTGATCTTCGTTGCGAGTATAACTGAGTTGATCGGCGATTTTTCGGAGGATCGGCAGTCCTTGCCCATGACCAGAGAAACTATAGTCATGATAGGCGTTTTTCTCGATAAAGTCCTCTAAATCGAAGACGGAACCCCGATCCCAGATGCGAATTTCCATCTGGTGAGGGGTAATCTCAATCTCGATCTCGATCGGAATTTCGGGGGGTAGGTGTCGGTGAGCGTGACGGACAGCATTGGTAAAACCTTCGGCAAGAGCAAGCTGACACTGGAGCCAGTCTTTTTGGGGAATGCCCACTGGTTCAAGTTGCTCAAAATATTTTAAAACGGTATCTAAGGACCTGAGATCGCTATCTACCTGAAAAGAAATCTTCACCCCCGGTTTACCTCTGCAATGCCTTACGCTAGAAGTTATACCATTTTTCCCAAACTATGAATGATGTGTTAGCTCGATTCTGGATTTAATCCCATCTTGAGGGACAAGCAAAGTCATCCGTCAGGGGGTCGGGGGTAAGCAGTAAGATTGAGATAGTCGAGTTACAAAAAAGATGGTACGAATTCTAGTAATTGATGATGATGGAGTAATTCAAACGTTTCTGAGACGAGCTTTGGAGAAGGAATACGAGGTTTTTGTTGCCAGTGATGGGGAAGAAGGATTAAAGCAAGCGGGGCAACTAAAACCGGCGATGATTATTTGTGATTGGATGATGCCGGGGATCGATGGGTTGGAAGTTTGCCGGCAAATTAAGCTCAATCCCCAACTGTCAACGACTTTTTTTATCCTTTTAACTTCTTTGGGATCGGTGGAGGATCGGGTGAAGGGATTGGATGCGGGGGCCGATGATTTTTTGTGTAAACCGATCGAGATTAATGAGTTAAGAGCGCGCGTGCGTGCGGGAATACGTTTGCATCAATTAAGTCATGATCTGCAAGCGCAAAAACAATTACTAGAAATGGAGTTAGCGGAGGCGGCGGACTATGTGCGATCGCTGTTACCAGAACCTTTCATTTCTCCAAAACTTGCTATCGATTTTCGCTTCCTTCCTTCTCGTCGATTGGGGGGCGATGGTTTTGATTATTATTGGTTAGATAATGACCATTTGATGTTATATCTTTTAGATGTGGCGGGCCATGGTTTACGAGCGGCTTTACCTTCCCTTTCGGTGATTCATCTTCTCCGTTCCCGTGGTTTAAGTCAGGTGAATTACTATCAACCTAATCAGGTTTTACAAGGGTTAAATCAAGTTTATCAAATCAGTCCTAAGAATGATAAATATTTTACTATTTGGTACGGTATTTATGATCGGAAACAACAACAGTTAACCTATGCCAGCGCCGGTCATCCCCCAGCAGTTCTCCTGACTCAAAAACCTTTTGGCCAGATGATTGAAACCAGACTGAAAGCCCCTGGTTTTCCCATCGGGATGTTTCCAGAAGCGGAATATATTAATCAGGTTAAATGCCTGAATTTACCCAGTAGCCTTTATCTTTTTAGTGATGGAATTTACGAGATTGATTGTGCTGATGGGAGAATGTGGGGACTAGAAAACTTTATTCAATCTTTACGAAATTATCATTGTAATTACGCCAAAAATCTCGATAATTTTATTGAAAAAATTCAAGCTTTACAATTTGATGGCAATTTTAAGGATGATCTTTCGATTATGAAGGTGGATTTTCGCTGATTAACTTCCGAGGATTTTTTGTTCTAATTCTTCTCGGTTATTAAAAATTTCAAAAACTCGATCCATATCGGTCAATTCAAATAACATTTTTATTTGCTCGTTAATCGAGCAGATCAATAGTTTACCC
>NZ_JADEXI010000194.1:0-7599 GCF_015207185.1 Microcystis sp. LEGE 08355
ACCCACACCCCACACCCCACACCCCACTTCCCACGGGAGCATTTTTGGCGATTAATCCTGTTCCTCTAGCCATTTTTGCCAGATATCCGGACGACGTTCCTTCGTGCGCTCCAGTTGTTGTTGATAGCGCCAATCGGCGATATCCTGATGATTACCCGATCGCAAAACCGGCGGCACTTGCCAACCGCGAAAGACCGGCGGCCGGGTATATTGGGGATAATCCAATAAACCTGCCTCAAAACTCTCCAATTTCAACGATTCTGCTTTACCTACCGTCCCGGGTAACAACCGCGTCACCCCGTTAATAATGGCTAAAGCCGGGATTTCCCCACAAGTTAGGACAAAATCCCCTAAAGATACCTCTCTAGTCACCAAATGCTCACAAACCCGCTCATCCACCCCTTCATAATGCCCGCAGATGAGAATTAACTGCTGATAACTACTGGCCCAGGTTTTCAGTAAAGCTTGATGGAGAGGTTCCCCCTGGGGAGTCATCAGCACGATCTCCCGGGGTGGTAAAATTTCTAAAGACTCGATCGCCTCAAAAATTGGCTCTGGTTTTAATAACATTCCTACACCACCACCGTAGGGTTCATCATCGACACGACGGTGTTTATCATGGGCAAAATCCCGAAGATTGACCAAATTTACCCTAGCGATGTCGCGTTCGAGAGCTTTTGCCAACAACCCCGACTGCAGCGGTGAAGTAAAAAAATCGGGAAAGAGAGTAATAATGTCAAACTGCACGGGGAAAATTAAGGCCTAGACTGGGATAGTGTTTAATGTATCATTTTGTCACGGTTCGATCGGTTAAAATCTTGCTAATTTTGCGCCAGTCTATCTCGATAACATGATAGACTATGCTGTACTGTCTAGGGTTTTTTCTGGCTCTAGCTTGAGTGATCGAAGTCTAGCCTAGACTAAAAGTTAACTAACAGTCCGTCATTGCCAGTGGATCGAAGAAAATTGCTAAAATCGCCTCTACTATTGCTTGATGTCCCGAAAAATATTCCTAAACCGCATTTTTTTCCGTCAACCGCTCAGGGAAAATAAGATCAAGATACCTGTACATCTTCCCGAAAAACCTTCCATCCCTAAAAATGTCTATTCGTTCAGTGACATGATCATCGAGCTAGAAACCCAACACCACCAAAATCCTACCCCCATATCTCTCAAAACGGCGATTTTAGTCATTGGAGGTGCCGAGGATAAAGTCCACGGTAAAGAGATACTGCATACCTTTTGGAATCGCGCTGGGGGTAGTGAAGCAGTGATCGCTATTGTTCCCTCCGCTTCCAGAGAACCAGTTTTAATCGGCGATCGCTATCAGAAGATTTTCGAGGAAATGGGGGCAAAATACGTCAAAGTTATCGATATTCGTGATCGCGTACAGGGAGAAGACCCCCAATTCCAGGCCTACATCGAAGAGTGTACAGGTGTATTTATGACCGGAGGCGACCAGCTGCGTTTATGCGGTTTGCTCTCCGATACCCCCCTGATGGAAAGGATCAGACAAAGAGTGCAACAGGGAGAACTGACCTTGGCTGGAACTAGCGCCGGGGCCGCCGTTATGGGTCATCACATGATTGCTGGGGGCAGCAGCGGGGAAGCACCCAATCGCGCCCTAGTGGATATGGCCATGGGATTAGGTCTCATTCCTGAAGTCATTGTCGATCAACACTTCCACAATCGCAACCGCATGGCCCGGCTAATGAGTGCTATCTCTGGTTATCCCGAACGTTTAGGAATTGGCATCGATGAGGATACCTGCGCTATGTTTGAACGGGATGGCACGATGACAGTAATCGGCTGCGGTACAGTGACGGTAATTGATGCTAGGGAAATGTCCCACACCAACCACCATCACGTCACCGCTAACGAACCCCTGAGTCTGCATAATTTGCGGGTGCATATTCTTTCCTACGGTGATGGCTATCATCTCAAAAAACAGCAAGTGATCGCTAAATTGGGGTAAAAAAACTCCTGAAAAACTGTTCACGATGAACAGTTTACCCATCTCGGAAAACCAGACAATAAAGAACGGCTTCTTTGTGCTTCTCAACAGCGAACATCAGCTCTATCATGAAAATTCTCAGAACCCAAACCCTGCGCGGTCCCAACTACTGGAGTATTCGTCGCGACAAGCTCATTGTTATGCGTCTGGATCTCGAAGATCTCGCAGAGAAGCCATCGAATGAAATCCCAGGCTTTTACGAGGGATTAATCGACGTTCTCCCCAGTTTAGTCGAACATTACTGCTCCCCCGGTTATCGCGGCGGTTTCTTTGAACGAGTCCGCACTGGCACTTATATGGGCCACATCATCGAACATATCGCCCTAGAATTGCAGGAATTGGCGGGAACTCCCGTCGGGTTTGGTCGCACTAGAAGCACTTCCACCCCCGGAGTCTATAACGTGGTATTTGAGTACGTTGAGGAGCAAGCGGGACGTTATGCGGGTCGGGCTGCCGTGCGTTTGTGTCAATCGATTGTCGATACGGGAACCTATCCTAAGGAAGAATTGGCACAGGATTTAGCCGATTTACGAGATTTATGCAATAATGCCGCCCTCGGTCCGAGTACCGAAACCATCGTCAAAGAAGCACAAGCTAGAAATATTCCCTGGCTACTCCTGAGCGCTCGTGCCATGGTGCAATTGGGCTATGGCGTTCACCAAAAGCGCATTCAAGCCACTTTAAGCAGTTTTTCGGGGATTTTAGCCGTTGAGTTGGCCTGTGACAAGGAAGGCACGAAAACTATCCTCAAGGATGGTGGGATTCCCGTCCCCCGGGGTACGGTGATTCAATACTTGGATGAGTTGTCAGCGGCAATTGAGGAAGTGGGAGGGTTTCCCATCGTGATTAAACCCCTCGATGGCAACCACGGCCGGGGCATCAGCATCGACATCAAAAATCAACAGGAAGCAGAGGAAGCCTATGATCTGGCCAGTGCCGCCTCGAAAACCCGCAGCGTGATCGTGGAAAGGTACTATAAAGGCAGTGATCACCGAATTTTAGTCATAAACGGCAAAGTCGCCGCCGTGGCCGAACGGATTCCCGCTCACGTCGTCGGTGATGGACGCTCAACTATAGAAGAATTAATCGAAATTACTAATCAAGATCCCAACCGGGGTGACGGTCATGCCAACGTTTTAACTAAAATAACTATTGACAAAACCGCCCTTAATGTGCTAGGAAAACAGGGCTATGAATTAACCAGCATTTTAGCCCACGGAGAGATCGCCTATCTGCGAGCCACGGCTAATTTAAGCACCGGCGGCATCGCTGTGGATCGTACCGACGAAATTCACCCCGAAAACGTCTGGATCGCCCAAAGAGTGGCAAAATTAATCGGTTTGGACATTGCCGGGATCGATGTGGTGACAGATGATATCCGCAAACCCCTGAAAGAAGTGGACGGGGTAATCGTAGAAGTCAACGCCGCTCCCGGTTTTCGGATGCACGTCGCCCCCAGTCGCGGTTTACCCCGCAATATCGCCGCTCCAGTTATCGATATGTTATTCCCCCCCGGGACTCCCAGTCGCGTGCCAATTCTGGCAATTACGGGAACTAACGGCAAAACCACCACTAGCCGCTTAATCTCTCATATTTGCCGACAAACGGGGAAAGTAGTCGGATTTACCACGACGGACGGCGTGTATATCGATGATTATCTGGTAGAAAAGGGCGATAACACCGGTCCCTACAGCGCCAGTATGATTTTGAAGGATCCCACAGTAGAGATTGCTGTGTTAGAAACGGCCCGGGGTGGTATCCTGCGATCGGGTTTAGCCTTTAATCAGTGCGATGTGGGGGTGGTGTTAAATGTGGCCGCCGACCATTTGGGTATCGGCGATATCGACACCATTGAACAAATGGCGAAAGTAAAAAGCGTTGTGGCCGAGGTGGTTAGCGCTGAGGGTTACGCGGTTTTAAATGCCGATGACCCCTTGACCGCTAGTATGGCCGAAAAAGTCAAGGGAAGAGTCGCTTATTTTTCCATGAGTCCCGATAACCCGATTATTCACGACCATATCCGTCGCGGTGGCATGGCCGCCATTTATGAGAATGGCTATCTGTCGATTCTAGAGGGAGAATGGACGCTGAGAATCGAGGAAGCGGTCAATATTCCCGTGACTATGCAGGGAATGGCTCCTTTTATGATTGCTAACGCCCTGGCCGCCTGTTTAGCCACTTTTGTGCAGGGTATCGATATCGAGTTAATTCGCCAAGGGGTGCGGACTTTTAAACCTTCCGTGGCCCAGACCCCCGGCAGGATGAACCTGTTTGACTTGGGACACCATCACGCTTTAATCGATTATGCCCATAATCCCGCCGGATACGAAGCCGTCGGCGGTTTTGTCGGCAATTGGTCCGGGGAAAAAGTCGGCGTGGTTGGGGGACCTGGCGATCGACGCGATGATGATTTAATTTTATTAGGGAAATTATCGGCGCTTATGTTCGATCGAATTATTGTTAAGGAAGATAACGATACTCGCGGTCGCCGCCGGGGAGAAGTGGCCGATTTAATTCTCCGGGGAATTAGCCAAGAAAATGCCAGTTTGCGTCCGGAAGTTATTCTCGATGAAACGGAGGCTTTAGAGAAGGCTTTAAGCACGGTTTCTGAGGGTGGTTTAGTGGTAATTTTCCCCGAAAGTGTCACCCAGGCGATCGATTTGATCGAGAAACATCGACCCGTTACCGATAACCAGGGTTAGAAGTTAGGAAAAATAGCTAGAAAATAAAGTAGTGCCAATTGTTACTGAGTACGATGGTTTAATCAAAATCAGCCGAAATCCCTATTATGAGACTCGGCTTGGTTCCGCTTATTTGGGTAATAGCCTGACACTGATGGGGGAGTTGCCGGATGAGAGTGTCGATTTGATTTGTACTTCCCCACCTTTTGCCTTAGTAAGAAAAAAAGAGTATGGCAATGTGGACGCTGATGATTACGTTGAATGGTTTAAAATATTTGCTGGTGAATTTTATCGTATTCTCAAGCCCAAAGGCTCCCTAGTTATAGATATTGGTGGTAGTTGGCTTAAAGGTTTTCCCGTGCGTTCTCTGTATCATTTCGAGTTAGTTATAGAACTTTGTAAACCGAGATTAGAAGGTGGACTAGGTTTTTTTCTCGCCCAAGAACTTTTTTGGTATAATCCAGCCAAACTTCCTACCCCGGCAGAATGGGTGACAGTCAGGAGGGAACGAGTCAAGGATGCTGTCAATACCGTTTGGTGGTTATCGAAGGAGCCGCACCCGAAAGCAAATAACAAGAGAGTTTTACGCCCTTATAGCGAGGCAATGAAAAACCTGATTAAAAATGGCTATGAGGCAAAACTGCGCCCGTCAGGACATGATATTTCTACTAAATTTCAGAATGACCGAGGAGGAGCTATTCCCCCAAATATTATTACTGATTCTATTCAGGAAAGAGGCGCGTCTATAGGTAGTCCAGTCCTGGGAGAGTTCAACTGGATTTTAGAGAATGATTTAGGGCAGCCAGTAAATGTTATATCTGCTTCTAACACGGCATCTAATGATTACTATCAAAGAAGATGTAAGGAAGAAGGGGTGAAACCCCATCCTGCTAGATTTCCGCAAGCTTTACCCGAATTTGTTATTAGTCTCTGTACTGAGCCTGGTGATTTAGTTCTCGATCCTTTTGCTGGTTCAAACATGACAGGACGAGTAGCTGAAACCCTTGAGCGTCGTTGGTTAGCGTTTGAATTAAATGAAGATTATATGATAGCGTCGCAGTTTCGATTTGAACAAGATGCTCCTTTAGTCGTAGCTCCTATAAAGGATAGAAAAACTCTTAAAGCACGAGCCTTAGAACTGGCTAATGATTGTCTTGACAAAAGCTTGACCATGGATACTCAGAAACCTTTTGTTCAGTTAGATTTGTTTCCTGCCAGCGATGATAGTATGACAGACAAAAAAATCATCAGATTTACCTACGGCGACCAGTTTTCTCCTAAGCAATTTCAAGTATCTGAATTAGTACAACTTTGTTCTGATTGTCTTCCTGATCGTCGGGTGCTTCAGGATGAGATTGCTAAACGTTATTATGCTGGCCATTCCAGCCAAAACGATCTACAGAAAGGAGAGAATCGTGGCAAACTTGCCATGAATACATTTCTTTCCCTTCGTGCTTATAAGTTGGTTGAATCAATTGATGGTGATGATTGGCAGTATCGACTCACGGATATCGCTAATGAAATATTAGACAATCAACAAGATACTGAGACAGTTTTCTCAATTTTTGCTCGCCATATTCTTGTTAACCTAACTGGAATGTCCCTAATAAAAGCGATAGAAGCAATTAATAGCAGGGGAGATAAACCCCAGCTAGAAATCATCGCTTACGAACTTCAAGAAATGGGGTATTCACTCTCGACCAATTGTACTTATGTTAGTACCATGAGACAATGGTTACAAGAAGCTAAAGTCCTGGAGAAAAGTTATGAGATTAACTGGGATCGAGTCTATGATCTATTGGAACTCGATCAAGACTATATTGACGAGCTTTATACTCTTAGTCCCGAACAAAAATATTTTTTACTGGCTATGCTTCAGATGGCGATTACTGAGCTAACCGAGTGGAATAAAATTACCAGATACGCCACCAGTGTTTATAAAATACGATTCCCCTCGAAATCTTTTGTTCAGGATATTATTCAACCTTTAGTAAAAGTCGGCTTAATTGCAACTGAGAAAACGACTGGTGGACGAGGAGCGAAACCTAATCTTGTCAAGCTTACCGAGAAATCACAGATGGAACTGTTATCTAGATTATTACAATCTATATCCGATATTACAGAAATCTCCCAAACCGAGCTAAATCGAAGTTTTGAAGATGTTGTTAATGACCTAGATAATCCCGACAAACATATTAAAGGTAAAGCTCTTGAACTGCTGGCGATTTGGATGATTCGTCTAACCAGTCTTAGATTCACAAAATGGCGGAAAAGAGACTATGAAACTGGACAGGGTGAAGTAGATGTTCTGGCAGCATCAGACCGCTTTGTTTATCATCGTTGGCAAATTCAGTGTAAAAATACAAAGCGAGTAGATGTAGAAGTATTAGCCAAAGAAGTTGGTATGACCTTCGTAACAGGGTCTGACGTAGTTATGATTGTGACTACTGGTGAATTTACTAGAGACGCTTTTCAGTATGCTTATCGAATGATGGAAGTATCGAGATACTATATGGTGTTGATACAAAAAGAAGACATTGATGCAATTAAACAAGATAGAACCAATATTATCAAAATTCTTGATCGTCGTGCAAGGCGTGTGTTCGCCAAGAAAGAGTTGGGCTTAACTGATGATACAATTGATGAGATAGAAATTGAAGATAATTCACTGGCAGAGTCATTGGAAGTCTCCGGAGAGGAATAAAATTCCAGAAAATATTCAGCTTGGCATCAGTTAACGATTTTTAAAAGCTTCGATCGCCGCCGGCAAAGTATAGCTATCTCACCATTGAGATAACTGCTGTAGCTAGGGTTTGCGGCAAAAAGTTTGTTGGTGGAGGCAGGGTGTGGGGTGTGGGGTGTGGGGTGTAGGGTTTTACCGATTTTGAGATAGTCAGTTATACC
>NZ_JADEXI010000195.1:0-7585 GCF_015207185.1 Microcystis sp. LEGE 08355
TAAGAGACAGCCTGCCCCCCTTGATAAGGGGGGTGCCGATCCCCCCTTAGTCCCCCCTTAATAAGGGGGGAAAGCTGACAATTTTTAACACCTACCTACTTATCGACGGTACTCATCACCGCAATCACCAATTAACTGCAATAAATCCCGGGATTTTTGCAAGACATGATCAATTTTTTGATAGTCTTGGGGAGATAATTGAAAATCGAAAATACGGGCATTTTCTGCGATATGTTCAGCAACACCCAAACGCACCCCGATAATTGCTCCAGCTACGGCTTTTTGTTCGAGAACGTAACGCACTGCCACATTAGGAATGGTGACGTGATAGGAATCAGCGATCGCTTTAAGAACAGTTAATAATTCTTGGAATAATTGCCAGTTTCCCCAAGCATCGATCATGTTTTTATATTTCCGTAAACTAGCGGTATTGAGACTCATGGGATTGGGTTCAGGATGACCGAGATATTTAGCTCCTAATAAGCCTCCTGCTAGAGTACCATAGGCGAGGAGATAGATGTTATGTTCTTGGCAAAATTGCGCCATTTTGACGAGGGGACGGCGATCAATTAGGGAAAACTGGACTTGATTGGAGACTATTTTAATCCCGGCGCTGAGAATAATTTTTAAATGTTCCGTGTCGAAATTAGTCAAGGCCAGGTGTTTAATTTTGCCTTCCTGTTGTAATTCTCCTAAAAAATATAAGGCATCTAGATAATTTTTATCGCGATAATCCCACCAGTGAAACTGCAATAAATCGAGACTATCCACATCCATGCGACGCAGGGAAATAGCGATATTTTTTGCGACTATTTCCTTAGTCATTTTACCCGGACGGGGAACCCATTTAGTGAAAGCTTGCAGATTATTTAAAGCATCAATGCCCCTTTGAGCGACTAATTGACGACGAAATTCTCCGATAAAATCTTCGGACGGACCGTAATGATCGGCCAGATCCCAAGTGGTGAAACCGGCATCTAGATAGGAGAACATACTAGGGATCGCTTTTTGGGGTGCGATCGAACCATGGGCACCTGAAACCTGCCACATTCCGTTCAAAATACGGCAAATTTCCAGATCGGGGGTAAACTGTAAGCGACGAGATTCGGACATGGGAGCTTTTCAGTGTTGCCAAAGGCACGGCGTAGCCGTCCAGTAAACAGTAAACAGTAATCAGTGAAAAGACAGCAGAAAACTGCCATTGAATACTGCTCACTTAATATTCTATTCTCCTACTGACCACTAATCACCGATTACTGATTCAAGACAGATCGATCGTCCCTGTCTGGAAAAAAGCGGTAAAGGGGAAGACTTTCGGAAAAATCTCCCCCTTTTTAGGTTTTTGCTGCTCAATTTTTGCTGGGTTAATATTCCACTTCCAATCGCGCTGCGGTGACAGCATCAAAAGCGAAAGCGAGAACTATAGGCATGGGACAAGCGAAGATGACACAGAGAATTAAAGCTGTCACAGTCAATCCGATCGCCACTCCTAACCAAAGTTTTTCGGCAGGAGATAGACCTTTTTGGCGCTTAATTTTTTGTAACACTTTGGTGGGAATTGGTTCTGGCATCACGGCATTGGGAGGGAATGCCCAATAATTACTGTAGCGTTCGAGAAATAGCTCTGTCCAGCCGTTTTCTTGACACCATTCTTGAATCCATGGTTCGTGAAAGTGTTTCATTGCTTCCCTGTTGACTTTTTCTGGTGATTACTATAAACATCTCTTGATGCGAACTTCATCCTAGCAAAGCTATCTTAAGGGTCGATCGGATTCAATAAAACTTAATATAATACTAAATCTGTTGAGTATAGGCTACATATCGGGACAGGCAAAAGGCAACCCCCCCAACCCCCCCGACGTCGGGGGGGCAAGAGGCAAAAGGGGGAATAAATAATCAGTCTTTAATAACCGGATTTAGTGTAAGCTTGCAGCCGTCGGCTGTCAGCCATCAGCTTGTTACTTTCTAGGGATCAGCTTGGGGATTGGGTGTGAGGGAATAGGGAAATAATTGTTAAAAAATTTCGGTTCTTGATTCGGTACAGATTGCCTGTAATTTTTGGTCCCAAGTATCGAGGGGAAGGGTATCAAGATAGGCAAAGTCAAAGACAATCCCGATCGAGGGGATAGCTTGCCATTCGGGGGAATGTAGGAGACGATCAAAATAACCTCCCCCGTAACCTAAGCGATAACCTTGGCGATCGCAAGCGACGGCGGGAATTAACAGTAAGTCCACTTCAGCGGGTAAAATGAGAGGGGCGATCGCTGTTGGTTCATAGATGCCATAACGATTTAATTCTAGGGGATCGTCGGCAGTCCAACAGTGCCAAGTCAGGCTATCTCCGTCACAACGGGGAAAACCCCAGCGATGGTGTTGACAAAATAAGGAACTTAAATCCGGCTCTTGACGATAACTGAAGTAAGCGAGAATGGTTTTAGCGTGCTGAAAGAGGGGTAAAGATTGTAAATTTTTGCAAAGTTGCTGACTATTTTCTTGCCAAATATGCTTAGGAAGCGATCGTCTTTGGGTAATTAGTTGTTTGCGTAATTGGGCTTTTTTGGTAGCAGAATCCATAAAATAAAGATAAATAGGAGAGTAAGTAGCTGGTTATAATTAAATTGAAGATGGATCCCCCCTTAATCCCCCCTTATTAAGGGGGGCATCTGACAGTTTTTAACACCTAACTACTTAGTAAGAACGATGCTAAATCTATTTAACTCGCTTTTTGGGCGTTATAACGAGAATATCAAGGCCAATGTGGAAATTTACACTTGGGCAACTTGTCCCTACTGTATTCGTGCTAAATGGCTGCTGGGTTGGAAAGGGGTAAAATACACCGAATACAAGATTGATGGGGATGAAAGCGCTCGTCAAGCCATGGCGGAACGGTCTAACGGTAAACGCAGTGTACCACAGATTTTTATTAATAATGAACATATCGGTGGTTGTGATGATTTGTATGCTTTGGATGGTCAGAAAAAATTAGATAATTTATTGGCTAAATGTGGGACTATCTAAAGTCTATTGACGAAAAAGCCTATGAGAAACATCGGCAATGGATGCAGTTAGCTTTAAATTTAGCGGCAACTGCGGGGGATCGGGGTGATGTACCTGTGGGAGCAGTTATCGTGGATAAAGAGGGACATTTAATCGCTCAAGGGGCTAATTGCAAGGAAAAACACCATGATCCCACCGCTCACGCCGAAATTCTGGCGATTCGTGCCGCTAGTCAAGTGTTAGGCAATTGGCACTTAAATGATTGTACCCTCTACGTCACCCTTGAACCCTGTCCCATGTGTGCCGGGGCAATCATTCAGGCTAGATTAGGATTATTAGTGTACGGTGCTGACGATCCCAAAACAGGAGTTATCCGCACTGTGGCTAATTTTATAGATAGTCCTTTTTCTAACCATCGTTTACCGGTAATCGCGGGAATTTTAGCCAAGGAATCCGGGGAATTATTACAAACATGGTTTGAGAAAAAAAGAAATGTTTAAAGGAGTCAGGGAGATAGGAGTCAATATCAAATTAGGTTACACTTCATCTTAATGAGAAGAGCCGTAAGGAAAATTGACGATGAATAATTGGAAAAGTTCTATCCACCCTGGTGAAATTTTAGCTGATGAATTAGAGGAAATTAATCTTAATGTTTCTCAGCTTGCCAAAAGAGTTAATATCTCTGAGAATGAACTTGAGCAAATTCTCAAGGGACAAGGAAATATCACGGGAGATATTGCTTTAAAATTAGGGCGTTTTTTTAATACAGGGGCAGAAATTTGGATTAATTTACAAAAAGCATACGAGTTAGATATAGCGAGGGAAAAGTTAGGAAATACCCTCGAAGAAATTATTCCTTATCAATCCCTGTCTTCAGGATAAATTCTCTTGAATTCTATAATTATTCATTTGACATACTGGCTGCATCTCACATTTGCAGAAATAGCGACAATCAGCAATTATCAGTCATCCCTAAACTGATACAAATGTATGAATAACCGCGTGTGGGAGTTAATCATACTATTAAAAACGGATTTGCTATTACCGTTAACAGTGGACTAGCTGATCACCACCAGTTGCATTAACCGGATCTTTTGCCAAAAGCGATCGCCCTTGAGCTTCAGCGATCGCCGCTTGGGTAAACATTTAGTCTAAACTCCAGATTTAATTCTCATTGCTTTATTAGGAGATGCCCAAGATTATCAAGACTGGATTACTCATATTCCTCTATAAATAGCGAAGATTTAAAAGGGAATCCAATCAGGGTGAGCGCATCTCAAACGCTATTGACAATTGGCCAATTTTGTGGTCCGCTTGCTGTGTAAGCATTTCAAGTGATACCAGTCAATCAGAATAGTTACCGACCCAATTGGTCGATTGTTGCTTAACAATTGAGATGGCAAATTCTCCTCAAATATGCCTGAATCGTGGGTAAGCAACCCACATAAAGTTCATTTTGTCAAGGATTGTTAAGATGCGCTTACCCTGTATAACAGTTATCTTCATGGTGAGGAGGGTGGGGGATTGCCCCTCGGCTAAAATCACCAAACATCCCACATATCTTCACTCAATGGGTCATTGTATCACTCTAGGGTTTCCAGCCATTCACTCATTTCTTCCTTGATGGTTTCTTTAAGTTCTCGCAAATCATCTTTATCTATTAAGCCTTTTTCCAGTAAGAAAGTGTAGAACTTTTTCAGACTACCTGCGTTAGCCTTGAGGCTTGATTGACTGGCCCACAGGGCCTTTTTGATAAACCAATAACCCAAAAAGTCACCGACCATATCTACCCCGTCTTTAGCTTCTACTGCATCCTCATAGAGTAAATATTCGTTGATATAAAAATCTATATTTGAAATATGATTATTAATGGTTTTTTCCGACAAACCTGATGATTCTAGCCAACTCTCGAAATCCTTTAGTAATTCATGATTGACTTTTCTTATCTTTTGACAGTCAGCCTCGTATTTCTGGGAATCATCCATCTCAAATTTCTCTCCTCTAAATCGCTGCTCAATGGTCAATAGGGTAATGAATCAAGTCTTTTTTTCCAAGCGTCTAAAGCCGCCATTTTCTCCTCAGGTTCAACCTCGGCCAACTGCCGGAATTGCCTTTCCCTTTTCTGCTAAATAGCTCCAACGATGTTAGACTCAATTTGCTCAATGATGGCGGCCACATCTTCTTCTGTATCTCGAGGTTGGGTTAATTCCACATCCGTTGAGAAGAGGCACATTTGAGTCCAGTCTAAGTTTTCCACTTCACACTGGTCAATCACCGAACTGGGGATGTTTTTCAGGGTGATGCTATCCCATTCAATGCCGATGAGATTGCTCTGCCGGTCAATTGTCACAATTCTTCCTTGCCAACCACCGATGTCAGTCCCCAAATCTGGGTCAAGTACACCCTGTTTGACGATGACCGAGTCGCCGACTTTGAAGGCAAACTCTGACTCGGAAAATTCGGGCGACAAGGTGGAGGCAACCGAGAGATGATACTCGCTTCCTAGCTCTTTTAACTCAAAATCCACAATCATCCGCTTGTTTTCCGAGAAATAACGGTTTTTCCTAGCGATTAGCTCCTCGATTAGCCCTTGAATCTCCGCCTTGAGCCTTTTATCTCCTTTAAGAAGGTCTTTATTAAAAACTCGGTCTATCATCTCTTGCCGCTTTGACTCGGGGGACAACGCCAGATTCCAAGCGATTATCCCTATGGTCAGCAGTGTTCGCATAGATCCCTTTGTTTCATTGGATTTGCGGTAAGGCTCGATAAAGTCCTCCAGAACTTCCGACATTGTGACTTCCCCAGAAGGAGAGACGACAAAGTCCTTGAAAGCCGATGACTTTTCTCTTAATTTCTTCTCAAAGCTTTTCAAGGGTTTTTCGGATCCTTGGGACATTTTCTGCAGCCTGAGCAGTTCACTAAATGCCTTCGATTTTTTAGCCATGATTGAGCGGGAAAATATGTGTTATTAATCCTGTTGGGTTGCTGAACAACATTGGAATAGGGGAATTGTAACTGCTGTCAGAGAGCGATTGCGCTCTCATTATTAAATCTTAAAGTTCTGGCCTGAGTCGTCAGCTGTTGACTACTATCCGATACTTTTTTGTTAACATAGATTAGCAATGCACTTTCAGAGATTCTCTTAAAATAGGGTATATCTCCTTCCCAAATCCCCCGCAAGGGAAAAATATGTCTCAAAAGCCGATTTATCTAGATTGCCACGCCACGACACCCCTAGAGCCGCAGGTTCTGGCGGCGATGTTACCCTATTTTACCGAACACTTTGGTAATGCCAGTAGTATTAATCATGTCTATGGTTGGACGGCCGAGGCTGCGGTTAAACAGGCAAGAGAAACAATCGCCGCTGCTATTAATAGTAGTCCCGAAGAAATTATTTTTACCAGTGGAGCAACGGAGGCCAATAACCTGGCTATCAAAGGGGTTGCCGAAGCTTATTTCGCCAAGGGACGACACCTAGTTACGGTGGTGACAGAACATCGGGCCATTTTAGATCCCTGTCATTATCTGGAAAAATTGGGTTTTGAGGTGACAATTTTACCCGTCGGTGCTGATGGACTAATTGACTTGGAACTACTAGAAAAATCTTTGCGTCCTGACACGATTTTGCTGTCAATTATGGCTGCTAATAACGAGATTGGGGTGATTCAACCTTTAGCGGCAATTGGGGCGATTTGTCGCCAGTATCAGGTACTTTTTCATACGGATGCGGCCCAAGCAATCGGGAAAATTCCCCTAGATGTGCAGGAAATGAATATAGATCTGATGTCCTTAACTGCCCACAAAGTCCACGGACCAAAGGGAATCGGTGCGCTGTACGTCCGGCGCCGAAACCCCAGAGTCCGTCTCGCCGCTCAAATTCAAGGGGGAGGCCAGGAAAAAGGACTGCGATCGGGTACACTGTTTACACCACAAATTGTCGGTTTTGCCAAGGCGGTAGAATTGGGCATCAAAGCGATCGAAGAAGATACCAGCCACTTAAATCAGTTAAAAGCCCGTTTATGGGAGATTATCAGTCAATTAGACAGAATTTATCTCAATGGTCATCCTAGCCAAAGATTAGCCGGAAATTTGAATATTAGTATTGAAGGGGTGGACGGTGCGGCGTTATTGTTAGGATTACAGCCAATAGTGGCGCTTTCCTCCGGTTCTGCCTGTTCTTCTAGCCATACCGCCCCCTCTCACGTTTTAACTGCCTTGGGTCGCCCCGAATCTCTCGCCTACGCCTCCCTACGCTTCGGGTTGAGTCGTTTTAACACTTTAGAAGAAATTGAACTGGTGGGGGAACAGGTGGTTTTAACGGTTAATTCCCTCCGCAAAGCCAAAAATTTTTGACGTTTCGGCACCTATCCACAAGTTAGTTTCGGTCTAGGTTTGAAAAATTCCGAAAAAGCTTTCTATGATTGCTTTTGACTAATTGCCGTCCCGGTTAATAACACTGATGCTTGGTTTTCACTCCAGTGAATCATCCAACTCGGTTGTAATCCCAAAACAATAATAAATAAAGCCAAAGCAATTTCGGGAAATCTTTCGGGCCAGGTACTGCGAGGAATGCGCGATAATTCAGGGG
>NZ_JADEXI010000196.1:0-7573 GCF_015207185.1 Microcystis sp. LEGE 08355
TTTCGGCCATCGTTTTAACCCCAATAAAGTCCTCTTCGATCCCTACGCGCGAGAACTTTCCCACGACCTTGAAACCCCGGCCATGATCGCGGCCGGAGAAAATGCGGGAATCTATGCCACGGGAGAAGGGGACTACAAAGGAGTGATCCGGCGGCAATACGATACGGGTAAATGGTCGCCCAAAGGCATTGTGATCGCGCCGGATGGGACTTCTACCGGTACTCGTCCCCGTCTGGGGTCCGAAAAAGCGATCATTTACGAGGCCCATGTGCGCGGTTTAAGTCATCACCCCTCCGCTAGTCGTTTGGAAGATATTCTCAAGGGAATTAGGGGTTTTGAGGAAGTGGCCAACGTTCCCGACCAGTACAGAGGAACTTATGCGGGGGCCGGCTATATGGCCAAATATCTGAAAGCGCTGGGATTTACCACGATCGAACTCTTACCGGTCCAGGAAACCGCTAACGATAATAACCCCGACGATCGCCCCGGCGGTAACTATTGGGGTTACATGACCTTTGGTTATTTCGCTCCCGATCGCCGTTATGCTTATGATCGCTCCCCCGGGGGACCCACCAGAGAGTTTAAGGCCATGGTCAAAGCTTTCCACAACCAAGGTATGGAAGTTTATCTCGATGTGGTCTATAATCACACCGGAGAAGGGGGCAATTGGGGCAGCAACGATGTCACCGGATTTGTTAGTTTTGGTGGTTTTGATGTGGTGGAATACTATCAACTCACCGACGAACATTATCTAGTCGATGGGGCCACTGGCTGCGGAAATCAATTAAACTTTTCCCATATTGTCACCTGTAATCTGGTTCTTGATTCCCTCATCTATTGGTTAGAAACCATGGGAGTTGATGGTTTTCGTTTTGATCTGGCCCCCGTCCTCGGTCGAACTCCTTCTAGTCATGAACGAGAAGATTGGTACAAGCAAAAACAATTCTTTCCTAAACATCCTTTGCTAGAAAAGATCGAGCAATTAGGCAAGAAATACGATGCTGAAATGATCGCCGAAGCTTGGGATATCTGGGGTTACGAAGTAGGTAATTTCCCATCGGGTTGGGGCGAGTGGAATGGCCGTTATCGCGATGCAATCCGGCGTTTTTGCAAGGGAGATGGTAATACTTTTCAATTCATCGAACAGGTGAACGGAGATTATCACAATTTTCATGACCAAGGCGGACCACAAAAATCGATCAATTTTATTGTTGCCCACGACGGTTTTACCCTGATGGATTTGGTCAGTTATAACAATAAAAATAACCTCACTCCCTGGCCCTTTGGTCCTTCCGATGGCGGCAATACTAATAACGATTCTTGGGATTCTGGAGGTGATCAGGCCTTACGTCGCCAAAGATTACGCAACTTTTGGACGATGCAATTTTTATCTCGCGGTGTTCCCATGACTGTCTGGGGCGATGAATTTGGCCGCAGCCAAAATGGTAATAATAATCCCTACAATATTGATAGTGTCGCCACTTGGAATAATTATGATATGATTGCCACCCGTTCACCCCATCTACTGCCCACCGGTTATCGGGAACCTTATCATAATAATTTTGGCACGGGAACTAATCAAGAAGAACGCAATCCTTTATTTATTTTTGCCGCTTATATTGCTCACTTAAGAAACAATCATATAGCCCTTAAACAGCACCGCTATGGCGATATGGTTCTCGATGCGGGCAATGATGTCACTTATTTATTTAAAAAACCCGATGGGGTTAGCGATTTAACTGCCGATGATCGCTGTATTTGGTTTTTAATTGATGGTAGTGCCGTCGGTGATCACGATTTTTTGGTGTTAATTAATATGTATCATCTGCCGGTGGATTTTCGCCTTCCCTCCCCATCCAATAATTATCGTTGGGTAAGAATTATTGACACGGCCGCTTGGGCAGAAACCGATTATAATTGTTGGTCTGTGGAGCAAGGGGCAGTAATTGCTGATCGCTATAAAGTCAATGGTTTTTCGATCGTGGTTATCGAGGAGATTAACTGAATTTTTGGCAATAGGAAAATATAAACCCTGGCTGCATCTTATGTTTTATAATCCGCACTTAGCCCAAAATTGCCGTTAAATGTCTAAAACTAAAAGTACTGTTATTATCCTAACCATAATTTGTATTATCGCCACAGCGATGGGAGTTTATCTGCTCGGTGGTATCGACTCCCAACAATTACAGATCTGGTTAAAACAAATGGGAATTATGGCCCCCATTTTGTATATTATTCTCTATACGATCGGGACAATTTTAATTCTGCCTTCTACCCCCTTAAACCTCACTGGTGGCGCGATCTTTGGGGTAGTTATGGGAACGGTTTGGACAACGATCGCCGCTTTGGTGGCCGCTATAGTTGCCTTTGCTTTTACCCGTACTATTGGCCGGGAATATACCGCCAAAAAATTTCAGGGAAAATGGCAAGCGATCGATGCAGAAATGCAGCAAGGCGGCCTATTTTATATGTTTGCTATCCGTCTATTACCGATTATTCCCTACGGTATCGTTAACTTTGTGGCGGGATTAACTTCTATCCGTTTTCGCGATTATTTCATCGGTACTTTATTAGGCACTGTCCCCGGAATTTTACCCTTTGTCATGATGGGTGCGGGTTTAAAATCTTTAGGAAAAGGCGATATATTGCCCCTAATGGTGGCTTTTACCCTCATTGCTCTGTTAGTAGGTGTGGGAACTTGGTATCGTCGTCGTCGGCAATTTCCCTTTCAGTGATCAACGATAAAATTAAGTTAGATTAGGAATATCCCGACTGAATCCTCATTGCTAAGGAGATAGCGTATCGATGCCTGCCGCAGATTATAAAGATTATTATGCCGTTCTGGGAGTAGGTAAAACTGCCAGCGCCGAAGAAATTAAAAAAGCTTTTCGCAAATTAGCCGTCAAATATCACCCCGATCGCAATCCTAACAATAAAAGCGCCGAAGAACGTTTTAAAGAAATTAGCGAAGCTTACGAAGTCCTCTCCGATAGCGAAAAACGCCAAAAATACGATCAATTTGGACAATATTGGCAACAGGCCGGGCGATCGAATTGGCCGGGTGGTAATCCGGGGGTTGACTTTGGTTCCGACGGTTTTGACTTTAGCCAGTACAACACCTTTGATGATTTTATCAATGAACTGCTCGGTCGCATGGGTCGCCCCGGCGGTACTCGCCCCCGTTCCCATTCCTACGGGACTCCGGGGGGAGGATTTGGCGATTTTAGCAATTTTAACGACTTTGCCGGTGCTCGTACTGCACCGCAATCCGTCACTTCTGGTATCTCCACCGCTAAACTGCGTCTGAGTTTTGGGGAAGCTTTACGAGGAGTACAAAAACGGGTTAATTTAGCCGGAGAAATGATCGATATCAAAATCCCCCCAGGAACCAAAACCGGTAATCGTCTCCGGGTACGGGGTAAAGGACTAATTGATCCCTTGAGTAAACAACGGGGAGATCTATTTCTCGATGTGGAATTAGAACCCCATCCTTTCTTTATTTTTGAAGGCGATAATTTAACCTGTGAAGTCCCGATTACTCCCGATGAGGCGGTTTTAGGCACAGCAATTGAAGTTCCTACCCCCGATGGCCTGGTGACGGTAAAAGTTCCCGCCGGTATTCGTTCCGGTCAATCCCTGCGCTTACGCGGCAAAGGTTGGATCGATAATAAAGGACAACGCGGCGATCAATTAGTCAAAATTGTCATCGATACTCCCAAAGAATTAACGGCGATCGAACGGGAATTATACGAGAAAATTAAATCTCAGTGTACCACCGATCCCCGTCGTCATCTCAGACAGGTGCAAATTTAAGTCCCTAGCTAGGGTTTGCCAAAACAGTTTTTCTTGGTGCTGATTACTGTCTCTGGGGTTTATAAGTGGTTAGGTGTTAAAACTCGTCAGTTCCCCCCCTTATCAAGGGGGGATTAAGGGGGGATAGGCACCCCCCTTATCAAGGGGGGATAGGCACCCCCCTTATCAAGGGGGGATTAAGGGGGGATCGATCTAGAATTTAACCTTACTAGCCAACCAATTAGTAATTAATTTGGGGCTATTTTTTTTCACCCAATAGAGAGCATAAATTCTGAACATAGGCTTAGAAAAACGAGCGATCGCTTTCATAATAAAATTTAAGTAACGACTATGAAACTTTTTATTAATTAAATTTAACGAACCCACATCGTAAAGACAGTCGATGATAATCCTAAAAGTCGTTTCCTCTCTTTGGAATAAACTATCTATTAACAATAGCACTTCCTGAATCCTTTGCTGTTTAAGCTGTTCTTCTTCGTCGGAAACAGCCGAGAGAATCTGCTGCTGCTTAGATAATTTACTATCCGATGGGGTTAACATGATATGGTAAGGAAAAAATTAACTTGTTTTGATTTTATCCCTATTTGCCGATTTTGCAAGACCAAACTCCCCATCTATCCCCATTTTTACGATAACACGGATCTTTCCTCTCCCATGCCGTCTTGACTGTGATTGCTGTGATTGTGTCATGGACTGTGATTGATTATTGATAAAAGGTTGCTGAATACAATATAATCATAGTATTCATTCAATCATTTCAATCACAGTTTAGACTGATGCTGTGATTGTGTCATGGACTGTGATTGATCGAGAAAAATAAGGCAGAATAAAATTATGAAAGCTAAAATAAGGACTGAATCATGAATGCTCCCTTAACCACAAGTTTACTTTAGCAGTACAGGAATTTACCACTGAAGCAATTTCTAAAATACCTATATTATGGGAAAAAATCAAAACCCAATAATATAATAAAGTTAACCCTCATCACCCCGATTTTATCTATGGAACCGATAACAGTGGCGACAATTGTTGCTTTGGTATTTCAGACTACTGTAGAAAAATTTACCGAAGCTGCTCTAGAAAAAATTAATACTTTGCGGCAAATCATCTGGAATAAACTTAAGGCTAATTCTAATGCTGAAAAAGCTTTACAAGCTGCTGAAAAAGGGTCAAAAACTGATCTAGAAAAAGTAGCAGATTATTTAAAGGTTGCCATGAATGATGAAGCAGATTTTGCCGAAAAAGTCAAGGGTTTAGCAACAGAAATTCAATCCTTGAAAATTCAGGATAATAGTAGTATGAACCAGACTAATTATGGAGGTCAAAATTTACAGAATCAGGGTCAGGTTAGTGAAGTTTATCAAGCAGCAACTATAAACATTAATAAAACCTGACTGCAGCCGCCTGTTAAGGAACAGGTTAAACAACATCCTCACAATTTATCTAATAGTAATATCCCTAAATTTGTTGGTAGAGCTCAGGAATTAATTGACTTAAAAAAGCAATTACAACAATCCCAAAAGCTTGCTATATCTACCTTAACGGGAATGGGAGGCATAGGTAAAACCGAACTAGCCAGACAGTTTGGCTGGCAAGAATGGCGAGAAAAAGCCTATCCGGGGGGTATATGTTGGTTAAATGTGGCAGAGAGTGACGGCGGTTTTATCGGTACTTCTATTTTAGATTTTGCGCGGGTACATCTCAAATTAACTTTACCGGATGAGGGAGAATTAGACGTAAAAATTCGTTATTGTTGGCAAAACTGGTTAGCGGGAAATGTCCTAATTATTTTTGATGATGTGCGGGATTATCAGCAAATTAGGGATTATTTACCACCGCAAGAAGACAAACGCTTTCAGGTTTTAATTACCACTCGCAAGGAATATTTATCAGCGACAATTGCGACTTTTCGGGTAGAAGTATTAAAAGAAAAAGATGCACTTGATTTATTGCGTTCCTACCTTAAAGACAACAGAATTGACACACAAATCGAGGCAGCTAAATTATTATGTCAGGATTTAGGTTATTTACCCTTAGGGTTAGAATTGGTGGCAAGGTTGCTGGTACGGCGAAAGGATTGGAAAATCAGCAAAATACGGGAGAAATTAGCCGAAAAAGGCTTAGATGAGCCAATTTTAGACAAAAATCCCAAGTTTCATGGGGAAATGACTGCGGAAAGAGGGTTAAAAGCTGCCTTTAATCTCAGTTGGGAGGAGTTGCATAGCGAACCAGAAGCGCAAATTTTGGCACTTTACCTCAGTTTATTCGCTCTTGCGCCCTTTCCCAAGGGAATGATTCTGGATTTATTTCCCGATGAAGATGGGGATACAGTGGAGGAATGGTTAACCGATAGTTTAGTTCACCTGAGTTTAGTTCAGGATAAGGGTGATGGTTGGTATGAAATTCATCCCCTGTTGCGTCGCTATTTTCGGGATAAGTTAGAAGCATCACCCCACGCAGAACCAGCAAAACGCCGTTATTGTGGGATTATGGCCAAAAAATCGGCAGAAATGCCACAGGATACAACTATAGAAATCGTTGAAGAATTTAAACCTTTCCTTCTCCATCTACAAGCATCTGTCGGGGAATATCCCCAATATATCGCTGATGAGGATTTATTATGGTCCTATACGGGTTTAGCTCGTTATTATAAAGGACAAGGATTGTATGCTATTGCTGAACCTTACTATCAAGATTGTTTAACCGCAACTCGAACTCGCTTAGGAGACAATCATCCCCATGTGGCAACTTCCCTCAACAATTTAGCACTATTGTACGAATCCCAAGGCAGGTACACAGAAGCGGAACCTCTCTATCTAGAAGCATTAGATTTGACAAAACAACTCTTAGGAGACAATCATCCCCTTGTGGCAGCTTCCCTCAACAATTTAGCAGCATTGTACTATTACCAAGGCAGGTACACAGAAGCGGAACCTCTCTATCTAGAAGCATTAGATTTGTATAAACGACTCTTAGGAGACAATCATCCCCATGTGGCAGCTTCCCTCAACAATTTAGCAGGATTGTACCGTTCCCAAGGCAGGTACACAGAAGCAGAACCTCTCTATCTAGAAGCATTAGATTTGAAAAAACGACTCTTAGGAGACAATCATCCCTCTGTGGCACTTTCCCTCAACAATTTAGCACTATTGTACCAATCCCAAGGCAGGTACACAGAAGCGGAACCTCTCTATCTAGAAGCATTAGATTTGTTAAAACGACTCTTAGGAGACAATCATCCCGATGTGGCAACTTCCCTCAGCAGTTTAGCAGCATTGTACTGTTCCCAAGGCAGGTACACAGAAGCGGAACCTCTCTATCTAGAAGCATTAGATTTGTGTAAACGACTCTTAGGAGACAATCATCCCGATGTGGCACTTTCCCTCAACAATTTAGCAGAATTGTACCGTTCCCAAGGCAGGTACACAGAAGCGGAACCTCTCCATCTAGAAGCTTTAGATTTGTTTAAACTACTCTTAGGAGACAATCATCCCCATGTGGCAAATTCCCTCAACAACTTAGCAGCATTGTACGATTCCCAAGGCAGGTACGAAGAAGCAGAACCTCTCTATCTAGAAGCGATTAATATTGCTACCCAAGGATTAGGGGAGAATCATCCCCATACCCAAACCTTTTATCGGAATTATCTGAGGATGTTATCCCAATTACCCGAAGCAGAATTAAGACAACGGTTTCCCGATGAGGTGGTGGAGATGTTGAAACCAAAACCCCCTCATCCCTGAAAACAGTCTTAACTGTG
>NZ_JADEXI010000197.1:0-7538 GCF_015207185.1 Microcystis sp. LEGE 08355
GGGGTGTGGGGTGTGGGGTTTTACCGATTTTGAGGTGGTCAATTACCTAATTTTCAGGGAAAAAGTCCCTGAATTTTCCCCCCGCTCACTCCCAGGTTCGGTACTTTTTGATTTCCAAAAAGGTCTAAAAGTCTTATCCAGCAAGGTTTTTAGATTTATTCAGCCAGCCCTAATTAAATCTCCACCTCTTAAACTACAAATCGACTATTAAAACTAAATCCGTAGTCAATTACTCATAACTTCGGTGGCTGATCGTAACTGTTAAGGTGATTGTCCAAAGACCATATATAGACGCGGCGGACTGGATTTTGATCACAAATTCTTTGCCAATCATGAATGATAGAAAGGTCTCCCAGTCCCCTACCTCCCATCGCTTCATCAGGAAACTCTTTTAACCATCCTTGCAGGTCTTCTTTCTTTAGAAAATTAATAGGGGTGAAGGGAGATTTTCCTTCAAGAGCTTGTGTTACCTGATTTACAAATTTTTCTGCACAAGTACGTCGCTGATTGCCATCTACCTTTTTGTCCTTGGCAATATGATTGCCAGTTTCCAGAATGGTCGCCATTGGCAAAAAAAGAGATTCCCCAGCTTCAATTTTCTCTTTTAACTCTTGAAGTATTAACTCAGATTGACTCGCTTTGTGGGGTACATTAAGTATCTCTAAAAAGATCGAAGTATCGATCAGACAAATAGCTCCCATCAGGCTACTTCTCCCTGTTTTAATTGCTCTAACCAACTTAGCGCGTTTTGTTGACGTTGTTCTGCTGTGGACTTATCCTTTAAGAACTTATCTAATACTTGTTTAGTCATCAACTGACCAAGAGTTCCCTGCACAATTAATTCGGGGAAACGCTCTAAATCAGCTAATCGGACAATACGACTATCTCCTGCTTGCGGATCTCGGTAACAACAAAGTACATTTCCAATATCACTATCGGGTACTGCATCTAGTAACGCTGGGTTATGAGAGGTGATCAGTACCCTCAGTTTTCTTTCTAAGGCGATCTCCCGAATTTGCTTAACTAAATTATCTGCACGACTGGGATGAACACCATTATCGATCTCTTCAATAATTACGAAAGTTCCAGAATTTACACTTAGTAGAGTTGCAGCAATCGCTAAAACTCTCAGAGTACCATCAGACAACAAAGGAGCATCTATATGATGTTCTTTGTTCCCAAAAGACTCTATTAGTTTCACCATAACATCGTTGCGGTCTGTAATGATAAAGCGAATATCGGTAATATCCTGTTCTGGTAATGAACGAATGAAGTCAAGCAACTTGTTTTTTGTCTCTCCCTGCTGACAAACTGCATAAAGAACGCTAGAAAGGTTAGAGCCATCTTCTTTAATATCATCATCTTTAGCGTAAGCATAATCCCGCATTACTGCTGGACGAGGATCAAGAAAGACGATATTCCTCAAGGTTTCTCGAATTACTTTAGTAACTGCTGGAATAATTTTTTGTGATTTAGTATGACTTTGCTGGAACCGACTGGGAGTTTCCAATTGATAAAAAATGGCTTGTCGGTTAGAGCAAGGTATGTGGGGCTTATTTTTACCTTTGTTAAAATTGTTATACATCACCCTAATTTCATCGGTGTGTGAGTTGGGATCGCCATCAATTTTGTAAAGTGTTAATTCCTGATCTTTACTAGCTTTACTGACACTTTCTCCGATTATAATAAGTTGGTCTGATAATAGCCCAATTTCAATCTCGAAATCAGTCCAACCGTCAGGAGCGTTATCAATGTGTGTTCCCAAGGTAAAATACTGTTTTTCTGCACTGAAAAGATCGATCACTTGTCCACGAGCAATTGCATTCCCGCTTTGAATGTTGCGTTCAATGTCATCTAACCTGCTGCCTTTCGCTAACCACGAAAGTAAGCGAATTGCTTCTAGTGCATTACTTTTTCCTGACGCATTAGCACCGATTAAAAAGGTGATGGGTGCTAGAGACAAGGTTGCCTCCTGATAGCTTTTGAAATTCCGAAGAGTCAGCGATGTTAACATACTTTTCACCCATTAAATCTTGACTGGTGCAGTTTGAGCATTTGAGCATTTGTACTAAAAGTTCCAATACCAGCGCAGCTTATAGACTCTAACAAGTACCGAAAACTAGCACCCATAACCTTGAAAACTCAAACTGTAGGGCAGGGCATATCCGAACAGTATAATCTAAGCTTGGGGAAATAAGGTCGCTGTTTTATTGGCATTAGGGCGAAACCCTTACCCTTACTGCAGGTCGCTTCTCAGAAAAAATTGAAAAGACGCTACTGGGTACATTTTTCCCTTGAAAATGGACGTTCAGCGATGCTCAGTCGAGCCGCTGTACCGTTGACTGTATCTAGAGTAGAGCGATTCTGTGGAGTTGGCTGTATAGTGATCGCTAACCTTATGGTGACAGATGGTGTCATTAATCTTTAGAGTAAGCGATTCCCTCTGTAGCCATGTTTTTGCTGGTTTTCTGCCCCGAAACAAGCTATAATGGTCTAAGGGTCGAATTTGAAAAATTTTGCCTCAAACCCTATCTGCGTAAAGACTTCAGGATTTTGTGTTCAGTAGCTCATTGGTATTATATTGCTTTAACTAAGGCTCTGTAAGACTTTTAGCCATAGCTAGTATATTTATACGGGGGAAGTTCAGTCATACTTCAACCTAACCTAAGTTCTAACTGACGAGGATTGAGGGAAAAATTGACTCTTTACATAATGACGTGTTCTACTTCTAAATTCTGATTTTTAAAGCGTCGCGCCACTTCTTGCGACTTGACGATCGAATCCCCAGCTTGTTCGGTAAATTTATTCGAGTCGGTGGGTTGCATTCTGAACTATGATAAGCCAGTTTCAGAGGTCTAGTATAGCGTGCTATCTGGGCAATTACACGGCGATCGGGTTTTCGGTGAGTGATAATGAGATTAATGAAAAATCAAGGGAAGTGAATTATTATTGGAATTATCCGATCTTTCCGTTAATAGATGATGATTTTCTAGATGCCTAACAAAAAAACACGACAACAGTGGCTCGAAGAATTTTATAGAGTACATGGAGACTCTTATAATTATTCATTAGTAGAGAATATCGATTCCTCCATAAAAATTAAGGTTATATGCCCTAATCATGGAGAATTTGAAATCGCTCCAGGACATCATAAAAATGGGGTTGGATGCCGTAAATGCTACTTTGCATCTCAGAAGATATCAAAGGAAGAGTTTGTTCGTCGCTCCGAAGAGCACTTCGGAAACCGCTATAACTATTCACTGTTTACCGAGCTTCCTAAAGTTGGTGAGCGGGTCAGTATTTCATGTAGAGAACACAGCGTAATTTTTTTACAAGAACCTCGAAACCATATGCGAGGGCATACAGGATGCCCACAGTGTAAATCGATGATTTTGTCTGGGTCTCAAGAGGAAATAGGCAAAATCAAAACAAAAGAGGATTTAAAAAAAAGCTTTGTCGAGCGGGCGATCAAAATTCATGGTAATAAATATAACTACAGCGAATTCGAGTATTTAACGTCCAGTACAAAAGGAAAAATAATCTGTTCACAACATGGGGAGTTTTGGCAAACTCCTAGCAACCATTTAAGAGGTAGTAATTGTCCAGAGTGTTCGCAGGAGAGTAAACATAAAGATACCTTCAAAAATAAATGCAAGGAATTGGGCATCGATTATTGGAGGGCATTGAAAAGACGCGAGGCGGGATTGCCTGAAGAAAAAATTTTTGAAAAACAATACGTTCGTGGTTCACGAGAAATTAACAAGGTCGTGGTATTTGGAACCGAATATCCTAATCTTGAGGAGGCAGTAAGGTGTTTAAATCCATCTGCTAGTAGCACAACAATAAGCCGGTGGTTAAAAGAAGGAATAACGCCAGAAGAAGCTTTTGAGCGAATTCCTAATCCAGGCTATGCGGAAGGAATTATTTATTTGGTTACAAATAAAATATCTGGCAAGCAATATGTTGGATTAACAATTCAGACTCTAGAGCGTCGCTGGAAATACCATATAGAACAGGCTTCCGCTGGACATATCAAAGGTGCTGAATCATTACACCACGCGATTCGAGAGCATGGTTCAGATACTTTTGAAATACGGGAAATAGATCGAGGAACTTGTAAAAAAGATCTTGAGAATAAAGAGAAAGAGTGGATTAAAAAACTAAATACTTTGGTTCCCAATGGATATAATATTTCTACAGGTGGGGTCAGCGGTGGATCGCACAAAAAAGTCACCTATATCGATGATATACGCTTTGAAAGTGTAGAACAAGCTTCAATATATCTCTCTAGGACTCGAAATATTAGCCTTTCTGCGGCGAAAAAAAGGATTAGTCTAGGGCGTATCGATATTAAAACTCCTGCCAAACCTGGCGAAAGCCTAGTAAAAACACAAGTTTATAAAGCTTGGAGCCGAATAGTTCATGGTGTGATAAATCCCAATTCTAAAGAGTATATACCGGCAATTGAAGTTCATGATTCATGGCGTGATTTTAAGCGGTTCCTGCAAGATGTTGGTCATCCCCCTGAAAAAAATATGGTATTTTCTAGGCTAGATAAAAACCAAGGATTTTTTCCAGAAAATTGTGCTTGGCTTACGAGAAGTGAGGCAAGTAGGCTCAATGCCGAACAAACCCAAAAGAAAGGTAAGCTTAGGAAAAACAAAGATAAAAATAATCGGGAAATTATGAATCACAAAGTAAAAAGTTTATCTGATTGTATGGAAATACAACTCGAATTACCTTTAGATCTATCAGTAGGTACAGCAGATAGAATTATTGTTGAAGGTATTCAAACTCAAGACCGGAAACCTACGAAAACTTTTTTTCAAACCGCAAAATCTTTACAATTGCAAGGAGAGCCGGATTGGTCGGTTCAAATCGACGATCGATAATCGGGTTTCCCTCGCTCGCTCGAAATCCTGACAGATCGATCGCTTCCTCGTGAAAATTATCCTAGAAATCTATTCCCAAGTAAAAGCGAATCGAGAACATTTTTTAACCCGCTCTCAAACAAAGTCGGATTTCCAAATATGAACCGCTCGTCGGGCTAAACTTTCTTGACGTTTAGCGATCGTGTCCGGTGTCCATTCCTCTGGTACTATATTTCTCGCTAGAGCATAATCGCTTTGTTGGTAAATCTCTTGTTTATCTGTATAGTATTGATTGCCGATTTGACGATTCAAATTAGCTTCTAAAGGAATCAAGTTACCGATCCGATAGGTCATTTCCTCGATCTCGTTATCGAGAAAGTGAACGCGCCATCGATCGCTCGGCGATTCTGGTAGAATATGCTCGATCGAGAATCCATCTTCCGCTATATTAGATCGACCCGATTCGTCCATTTCTAATTTCCAGAGAATATATCGAACCAGTTTTTTCTTTTGACCTCTGGTAGAAATCGAAAGAATCGAAAAATCCTGCACGAACTTAGTATCCGTGACATAAACCGATCGCAAGCCCTCGAAAACTTGCCTCGGAGTCGTCATTTCGCCATTATTTATGGCGATTGCTATCTTATTATAAATCCCTTCTAGCTCATTCGGGTTAAGACTACTGACAATCGTGTATCGAAACGAAATTATACAAACCAATTTTAGTAGGCGGGTGAAGTTCTCGCTTGAAAATTTATTGTATGCCGAGAATAAAACTGGATAGGCTTGTTTTACGCCAAATAGTTCAATTTCTCGAATATAAGGGATATTATCTGGAGTATCTTGCCAGAATTCATCATTGGGATTATTAAGAGCGATAAAAAGACCACTATATTCTTCGAGTTGTTCGAGTAATTTAAACGCGCTTTCAGCGTTTTGTATAGACTCTCGAACCCTTTTAAATAAACGTTCCCGTCTTACTCTCGTCCGCGTGAGGCTGAGATAGTAACGTAGGAACTCGGGGAATTTTTCCATTGTAACGGTATCAATAATTCCTCTCCACTGTCGTTGTCCTTCTCGCAAATCATCCGCCCCTCGGAAAAGAGAAAACAAATAATTTTTTAATAGATCGGTTGAACTTAGCTCTATCCCTCTAGCGTTTAGGGTCTCGAAAACCGTATACGCATTCAATTCATCTTCAACATTAATCTGAATAAATAAGAGTCTTTTGGCAACGGTATCCGTTAAAAAAATTGCCAGTTCTTTTCCACTGTTAACTACGCTTGTAAGCTTTGGCAATGAATCCGAAAAGTATTGAAAAGCTTTCCATAGGAGTTGGTTGGATTTTGCGAGCGATCGAGGATTGCGAGGAGGTCTAAAGTTAATGAGACGACTTTGATAAAAATCATTATTATTTTCATTCAAAATTAATTTACTAGATTCTTTTAAAGAACCCAGATCTTTATTACTCAAATAACCGCTTTTGAGAAGCCGTTGTCGTTCTCTATTCGCTTCCGCTTCTTCCCCCCGATCGATTAACGTTTGAATTTTTTCGATAATCGCTATAGCGAGAATACTAATCGTTACCAATCGTTGTTGTCCGTCAATAATTGTAAAATCCGTATCCGATCGCTGGGAACCCTGTAAAACGATCGCTCCCATGTAATGACTAGAATCGGGGTTTTCATAGAGCGTTTGAATATCCTGCCAGAGATCTTCCCAATTTTCTTCCTTCCACGAATAATCTCTTTGAAAAGGGGGAACTCGGTAGATTTTGCCATTGCCGATGAGATCGCTAAAATTGCTGGTTCGGGTATCTAATAGATGAGTACGGGGCATAGGTTCGATCGGCAGTCAGTTCATCACTTCTAACTTACCAAATATCGGCCGATCGGGCTCTTCGGGAATTGTTATGCAAATAATTAACTTAAAATAAAATTCGATGAGAGCAACTACGCTCAAAAGTAGCTAAAATTCATACAGGAAAGGACTTAAGGCACAAATAGGTTAATACCAAAAGATAGACAATTGAGTTAAGATTTGATATAACAGCCAAAAACGAGATTATTTTACCTATGATAGTTGACAAATTTTTGAACCTAAAAGGAACCTCTATTCAAGGCTATCGACACCTAGAAAATATCGGTATATTTTGACGAATTGAATCAAAAAATAAAAAAGCAACGGCTCGACTGAGATCGCCGAACGTCCTGTCCTCGTTGTGGGTTAGATAGCGATAAACTACACCAAAATCATCGACATTTAGTCAAAGATTTACCGCTCTCAGGCTAACCAGTGTACCTACAAGTTAATCGTCGTCAATTTAAGTACGTTAATTGTCAGAAACCCTTTAGCAAAGAGTTAGATTTTGTCGCAAATGTCATCTAACCTACTACCTTTCGCTAACCATGAAAGTAAGCGAATTGCTTCTAGTGCATTACTTTTACCTGACGCATTAGCACCGATTAAAAAGGTGATGGGTGCTAGAGATAAGGTTGCCTCCTTATAGCTTTTGAAATTCCCAAGAGTCAGGGATGTTAATACCATTTTTCTAAATTCCTGACAGACATAGAGCTTCTAAAATCCAAGACCATCCCGTCAAATACCCGATCGTGTCATTGGATAGAGAATTTAAAAGATGGTAAAGTTTACTTCTTAAGTTATCAA
>NZ_JADEXI010000198.1:0-7537 GCF_015207185.1 Microcystis sp. LEGE 08355
GTCACATCATCCACTTTATCAACAGCCTTAGTGGCTACCAACTGTTGATTCTTCATTATTATACCTCTCCAGAAAAGATTTTTGATAAGCTCTTAGTAAAGGCTTCATCTCTTATTTTGACAATTATGGTTCTTCGGTTTGTTTTATGCAATGGACGGGGTTATAAGGAATGAAACCTTTATAGAGAGAGACATTGCCGCAATTTTTGTCAATTGTTTGCGATCTGGAGCGAACTAATCAATTAAATCTTTTGCCAGATAAGGATTGAGTCGATTTATGCCCCCAAATCGAACCATACCAAGTCCCGAAGAGCCACAATTATTATTATTGGAGAGGTGTATTTAGTAGGGTCAGTCCATTACTTATCTCGTTGGGAAGGGAACCGTTATTAGAACTTGAGGCTTTAAAATCTCCCATACAGAATTTTTTAGATCTAGAGAAGAGCTAATTTCTTGAATTAAGCTGTATGCTGTTGCAGAAATAGGTAGTTCATCTTCGTATAAGATGTCACACAAAGTCTCAATCGCTAATCTCCACTCACCTGCATTAATATAGGAGCGAACAAACTCTATCTGAGTTTCTTGCATCACTTCATTCGTAAGAAGAATAACTTCATTAAGCTTGCTTTTATTGAGTTTGTAAGATGTTTTGAAAAGACGATTTTGCATAATTGAGTTTTCGGGAAGTTTTAGGGGAATTGTTGGGTTTCCTTGTGTCAACTCAACCTACTAACTTGATACTTTGGGTTTGACTAATTCCACAGAAAAAGTTTGGGATCAGATGTTTTATATGAGCCCAGCACGTCGCTTGGTAGCAGGTTCCCTTTACCTAGTACATCGACCGAAGATCCATCTTGAATAATGATCTTGAATTGAGGCTGATCATTAACTAGGATTGCTGCCTCTAAATCGATTACCTGACCATCTTCTGTTAAGATAGCCAAAAAGTCGGGATAGGGCAAGTACAGTTTCTCTTCATCGTTTAGTTGCAAGGTTAATTTTCCACCCCATTTCCCTGTCGCATCTAATTCTAAGATCTGCCATTGACTATCTTTATAAGTTTTTCCAAGATAATCTGCAATTAGAGCTACTCTATCCTCAAGACGTTCTTCAGAAGCTTGGCTCAAAGTAATTGCCCATAAACTGGTTTTCATTGATCAATCCTCCCTTACAGTGGTTCTGGTTTTTTACTTCGACTTGGAGTGCCTCCTGTAGGATTAGGCAACCATCGATGCTGATGCGGCGGCGGAAGATGGTCAGGTCGAGGCGTACCATTTGGAAAAGTTGGACTGGTAAAGTCAATGTCTCTCACGGGCTGCCCTTTGTTATCAAATTCCCGTCCCTGATAAACTCGTTGGTTAACATTATCCCATCTTAAGAGGGTATGCGCTCCTTGTGCCTGAGGATCAGGCTTTGCTTCACCCAACCGAGGTGGTTCCTGTCCCTTGTAGACAGGAGTTCCATCTCTATAACGCGAATGTACACCCTTAGCAGCATCACCCACTTCATTAACAGCTTTAGCCTTTTCCTCCATTTTACCAGCAGCCTTAGCACTATCACCAATTTCTTCACCCACTTTAGCAGCATCACTAACTTTATCAGCAGCCTTAGCACTATCGCTAATCTTATCAACAGCCTTAGCAGCAGTTCTAGCTCCCTTGCCACCCGGTACAAGATTCAATGCTCTTTGCCACCAAGCCAACTTATCACCAGTTAAAATATCTCTACCTGTAATTGCCTCAAGTAAGCCTTTCCAATAGCCAATAGGAGAAAAATCAAGCAATAAACTCAACAAAAGAGCAATTAAAGCAGCCGCTAGAGCCGCTAACTTGGATTGCTGATAACAATCTTGAAGTCCACTACAGTTATGAGCCATTGCTGGCTCTGAATAAAAGATCAGAACTACAGAAAAAACTAATAGGACAAGAGTGCTTTTTTTCATTAGGGATTCCTCTATTCTAATGCTTTTTGTTTTGGGTTAGGCATCAGTAGAGCAAAAATCATAATTCCGACCATTGTAGAAATCACGATTGATATAAAAGAATCACCTCTCCACATTAGTTCGATAATCATTGAAGCCAAAAAATAACTCAACCATGTCGCAGCAATTAGACGCAGTAAAATAGGAAAACGATTAACTATATTTGCCCATCCGATTAACTTTTTAGGTGTACTATCTCGAAGTAACATTACTCCGGTAATAGATAATCCTAGAATGATTGCCTCAAACCAGTTAGATAACATTCCTGAAAGCATTGCAGTAGAACAAATAGCTTTGATAAATACTCCAATTACAGGGGGTAGAGAATTATTAGGCATCTTCCTACTGAGGAGAACCTCTCGAAGTTTTTCCCCTCGCTCCTTTACTTGGGAATCTGATGAACTTTTGAACTCCAAGAAAATTCTCACAGCACCTAATATTCCTGCCAATAAAGCTAACATTTGCCCATTATATTGAAGAGGTTGAATTGCCGCTACCGGTGGTGTAATACCTTGCCATGTATATACCGGACGAATCAATATCGGTACTGCCTGTGTCCAGACAAATACGAGGGTACTTTGTATTAATGCTTGGAGTAATCCCTCTGTGACTAAGCCAATTGTTCCTAAAGTCTTGAGACGAGGAACTGTTTGCAAACGTAACCCTTGACTTGTTAGGGGTATTGATATTAAGAGAATCGATAAAAGAGCATAAGAGAGTAGCAAAGGAATCTGAACGACAAAAAAAGTCTGAAATATATTGCCTATTTTTGGGTGTTGAAACAGAAAAAAATCACCGAAGGCATAACCGACAAGAAGATGGCTTCCAAGTCCAGTTCCAAAACTGCTGATTGCCATCAAAAGTGCCATCACAGCAATCGAAAAGGTAAAAGTTTCCCCAGGAGCAAAATGAAACCAACCTATTAGTAAACCTAACATAAGTGAGATAACAGGGGCATAAGCGGCAACTTTTGACCAGTGTGTCAGGTAGATTCCATCAGCTAGAATAACAGACAGAAATCCAGAAACTCTACTAGCTGCTATAGGTAAATCACGCCACCAAAAATTAATTAACTTAGTTTCCATAACTTCCCCCAATATTAATTTTTAAAAACCTATTGCAGAATAAACCTAAAACAGATCCATATACCAAATGTCCAGAAATTGAAACAATAGTAAATTCTTGCATCACCGCTTGTAGGTGAAGCCAAGATGGATAAATACTGAACATAGCAATTTCCAGGCACATTGCCCAGGCAATGCCCCACTTCCAGTTTCGATTACCAAATAAAAAACAGTAGGCTACTGCAAATAAGATTCCATTGAGTAGATGATATAAAATTCCCCAAATTAAGACAGCAGATTCGGAAGAATTAGCACCTATAATTAGCTGTCCAAAGACAGGAATTGCCTTAAATGGATTGAGAGGAATATTAAATAATTTGACAATTAATAGTCTTGATAGGTCATAAGCACCTGTAGCAATAACACCGGCGGACATACCAGTTATAGCTTTAGCTCGAATGATCTTACGTTCAGTATGCGAGGAACGTAGCCATTTTGAAACAGCTAAAAACCCAGCAAAAGCTCCTAAATAAATAAGTATCGTTGCCAGAGATGCGTCAGTTATAACTGAAACCACTAAAGCTGCACCACTAGCCATTGAAGCGGCTCCAAGAACAAATTGTGGTTTTAAGTGTATTTGCTGGTTCATTGATGCAACTTTGGTAAATGTTCAGTCCAGTCGGGTGAATTAGCAAAGTATAATCCACTAACCAGCATTATAAGACAATAGCCATCGATGATTCAATAGGTTGTGCTGGCAATTAGTTCGGTAATAGAAGATCGGCGATCACACTAATTCGTCAGACAAGAGGTTAAGGTCAGAGGTTATAAAGAACGATCACCATATAAAGCCTCCAAAAGTTCCGATTGAGAAATATACCTATAACCGTCCCTTAAATTAGGTGAATATCCATATTGTTTTGAGACATCAGGTGAATAATAAAAATCATAGGATATACCCCAACTATCATGGCAAATCCCCCAATATAATTCATATTCAGGTATGGCAACCATACTAACGAAAGTACCTGGTCCAAGATATTCAAGACGCATATCAGAATTTTGAGACTTATCGGTATTATCAAGGGGATTGGAATAAACCATCCAAGGGTTTTGTGTTGAACATTGAATCCACACTTTTCGTCTTTCTCGATATTCTTGCTGTCCTTGCTCTTTTCTTAGTAATCTTTTCTGAATTTCATATATTGTCCTTGGAGAACCTTCTAGATTATCCCTTTTGAATACTCTAATACTATCAATCCATTCCTCCGCATAAAAATTTATCCCTTGTCGTGTAAATTCACCTTTATATAATAGTCTAGGAAGTCCAAGCTTAGCTTTGGCTTGTTTTTCTAATTCTAGTAAACCTCGTTCACCTTCTGGCGAAGGATTGAATAGGCAGCTATTACCGTTGTTCGGCTTCCAAATCTTGTGATACTCTCGCCATCCCAACTTTTTATAAGTGTCCACATCCCATGTTATATGCAATCCACTAAAATCACCTTTACCTATAAATTTACCTATAGACGTAAAGAAATAGGAATCCGTCGCATTGGAACCATAGGCATCGGGTGTTCCGGCTGCTGGTCCATGGGTGATTAATCTACCATTCTCATCGTAAGTACATTGCTGACCTGGCCTTAATGGGTATAAATCCTTCCTTCCTTCCGGTCGATATTCCTCAGGGGCAACAGAGCGATAAAAACCTTTAGCTCCCGGATGATTACCCACAACCTCTTCATGTGCAAGCTCGCCCAGTCCTGCTGGTGTCAATGGATAGGATTTTGCGTTAATAATCCTTTGTTGAATAATCTCGTCTTCAGTACAAGGACAAGCAAAGAGTTTATCTTGCCAACCCGGATAATCTTCTTGTAGTCTGCGTACTACTTCTTCGGGTTGCAAATCTATAGGTTCTTTTTTGGCGATTTGATTGGATATAATGATACTCACAGTTGTGATCACTGGTACTCCGACCAACAAAGATAGAATTAGCTTCGAAGCATGGCTAACTAAAAATCCTTTAAGATAACTGAACATTGCCAAAATCCTCAATTTTCATAGGTTCGTTACTGCAAGCTAACGGCTGAATTGATCGGCAGCAAATCGTCTCTAATGGTCAATTCTAACCCAAAATATCACATCTGTCCGCTCCAATGATGTGTTACCTATTATCACTCCGTCAGGCGATCGCATAAATCCTTGATCAGCATGGTGTGTTGTTTCCAGTACACAGCTTTTATTTATTCTCCCCCGCAACGCGCACGAAGTGGCCTCCCTATCTCCCCACTAGCCACCCGAACACCCAACTAACGGCTGACTACTCAAAATCGTTATGACTATGATATATTTGTTAAGGAATGTAAAAATAGTTGCATTTTCCCAGAAACTAGATTAAGGAGATTAAAAGTATGACCGCCGAAGGTTGCTTAAGAGTCGGACAAGCGGCACCGGATTTCACCGCGACCGCCGTTTTCGATCAAGAGTTCAAAACCATCAAATTGTCGGATTATCGGGGTAAATACGTCGTTTTATTCTTCTATCCCCTCGATTTTACCTTTGTTTGCCCCACGGAAATTACCGCTTTCAGCGATCGAGTTAGCGAATTTGTCAGCATCAACACCGAGATTTTAGGGGTGTCCGTCGATAGCGAATTTGCTCACCTAGCATGGATTCAAACCGAGAGAAAATCCGGCGGTGTCGGTGATGTGGCCTATCCTTTGGTGTCGGATCTGAAAAAAGAAATCAGCACCGCTTACAATGTTCTTGACCCAGATGCGGGGGTATCCCTGCGCGGTCTCTTTATCATCGATAAAGAAGGTGTTATCCAACACGCTACTATTAATAATCTTTCCTTTGGTCGCAGTGTCGATGAAACCCTCCGCACTCTGAAAGCGATTCAATACGTCCAATCCCACCCGGATGAAGTTTGTCCCGCCGGTTGGCAAGAAGGCGATGCTACCATGGTTCCAGACCCTGTGAAGTCGAAAGTTTACTTCGCGGCAGTTTAGTTAAAGTTCGTCAGAAGTCCCTCAGCTATAGATGGGGAGAGACTTTTAAAGGGGTGAATTATTTCACCCCTTATTTTAATCGGAAAATTTTCGGGAAAATTTTCCCTATTAGCCATAATCTCATCTAGAATACTGGCCAGCAAGTCTAGAAAGAGTCACGGCGATCTATGACTACCAGTAATTATGATTCCGAGTTGACAGTTTTGGGATTACCCGCAGCCAAAGGTAGATGGTTATTAATACCTCTAGGAATGGGCGTTTTACTCTGTTTAGGGACGGTGTACTCTTGGAGTATCTTTAGAAAACCCCTAGAAACAGAATTAAATCTCAGCGCCACGGAAAGCCTATTACCCTACACTGTGGCCCTAGTATTTTATGCCGCTTCTATGCCGATCGCTGGTTTTTTTATCCCCCGGGTAGGTACTCGCAGGATGACGGCTATCGGCGGAATTATCGTCGGTTTAGGCTATATTCTCGCTAGTTTTGCCTCTCAGATCCAGACAATTATTCTTACCTACGGAGTCATTGCCGGCACGGGAGTCGGCATCGCTTACGGTGTTCCCATGGCAGTGGTGGCGCGCTGGTTTCCCGACAAAAAAGGTTTAGCGGTGGGTTTAACTATCATCGGATTTGGCCTTTCTCCCCTGATTACCGCACCTTTAGCCAATCGATTGATCAATGAATATAGCGTTAGACCAAGTTTAAGATTTTTGGGGATTATCTTTACAATAATTATTGTGATGATTGCCCTCGCCATGAAGTTACCCCCCCAAGACTGGCAACCTCCCGCCAATTTAGCTAATCGAAAATCCGACTTTCCAGCCAATTATCCGGTGAATATGCTGAAAAGTCGCTCATTTTATGGCTTATGGCTTTGCTATGCTATTGGTGCTTTAATTGGCTTGAGTGCTATCGGTATTTCTAGTCCTGTCGCTGAGGAAATTATTCAGATCGAGCCGGGGTTAGCCGCTAGTAGTGTGGCTCTATTTGCTTTGTTTAATGGTATTAGTCGTCCTTTGTTCGGTTGGTTAAGCGATCGCTGGAAACCCCATTATCTAGCGATCGGGGCCTATACACTCATTTTGATCGGTTGCCTGTTGATGGTCAAGGCCGAAAAAGGGGCGGTTACTAGCTATCTAGTGGCTTTTTGTCTATTTTGGTTTTGTTTAGGGGGATGGTTAGCCCTAGCTCCCGCTACCACTCTCCACTTCTTCAATCCTGACCACTACGCCCAAAATTACGGTATTGTTTTTACTGCCTACGGTGTTGGTGCTTTGATCGGAACTTTAGTAACCGGTAGAATTCGCGATTGGTTCGGTACTTACACTTATGCTTTTTATGCCATGGCTGTATTGGCAATACTGGGCATTTTTCTCGCTAGTGCCTTACTGAAAAGAGAGCGATCACATTTATCAAATCCTAGCTAGGGTCTGCTGAAAAAGTTTTTCGGTGGTGGCAGGGTGTGGGGTGTGGGGTGTGGGGTGT
>NZ_JADEXI010000199.1:0-7527 GCF_015207185.1 Microcystis sp. LEGE 08355
TTCCTGGTCTATTGTATTTATTATTGGCATCTTAATCATGTTTTCGCTAGGCTTTTACTTAGGAGGTAGTTCCTAAATAAAATAAGAGATATTGTCAACTTTATTCCCTTGCAAAACTAAACCTCTTGCACAATTAATTTTTGATGGTTCAAAAACGGCAAAAATAAGGATTAAATTGCCTAAAATCTGTCAAGAGATCATGGAATTGATTATTATTCATTCTTAATTCTCCTGACTACTGACTACTGACTACTGGCTACTTACTCCTAACAACAATTTTTGATTTTTACAAGAGGTCTATTAATAATCCGCCAAAAGTGAGAGCCTAAAAACGGGTGTGGTGTCATAATGTGTTGTTTTCCTGATTGTCTGAAGATTGAACGCGAAAGGGAGGCGCGACATAATCGGAAGGTAAATAATTTTCGGGAATGGTTGTTGTATTTCCATCTCGTAGGGAGGTGTAACTGGGAGAGAGAATCTCAATCCCAGCTTCATTACACTTGTCTTGAATATTTTGATGGAGTTCTGAATAAATTATTACCATCAAATTGGGTTGGTTAGTGTAAGCGTTTAATTGATAACTGATGTAAAAATTATCTAGGCTAGTTTGCAGGACAAAAGGTGCGGGTTCTTTGAGAATATGCTCAGTTTCTAGAGCCGCTTCAATTAAGGTTTTGTGGGCTTTTCGCCAGGGCAGATCATACCCCAGGGTAATCGTTGTCTGAATAATTAGATTTCTGTTTAATTCCCGTGAGGAAATACTAAAGTTAATCACATTACCACTTAATAAAGACGAGTTAGGAATAGTAATGATTTTATTAGTAGGAGTACAAATGCGAATAACTAGGAAGTTTTTTTCAATTAGATCGCCAATTACATCTCCTATTTGAATGTGATCTCCGATGCGAAAAGCACGGGTATAAATAAGAATAATTCCCCCAATAACATTGGCGATCGCTGAAGTTGAACCAAGGGATAAAAGAAGACCGAGAAAAACAGAAATGCCTTGAAAAGCTGGAGAATTAAAACCGGGCAAGTAGGGAAAAGCCACTATTGCTGCTATGGCAATAATTATGACTAATAGGATATTGTAAGTCGGTTTAGCCCAATCAGTATAAAAACCCGGAATAATCAGATTTCCTCTTTCTATTGCCGTAAAAAAGGGCTTGATTAGCCGGATTAAGTAGTAAGTGATAAAAATGATTATGGCAATAACAAAGCCATTGGGAAGATATTTGCCAATGGAGTATAAAACCAGTTCTAATGATTGAGAAAAATAACCTAAAATACTGTCGCCAAAAACTCTTGTCCAGGGAAATAAACGAAGTACAAATGTAGCATAATTAAATAGTAATAAAAACAGAACAAAGAAGCGAATTATGCGAAGAACTCGCAACCAAAAGAAGCTGATTTTAGAGGAAGATATGATCTCAACATTCCCGATTTGAATGCCCGGTGTCAAGGATTCAATCAAACGTCTAATGAAGGGAAATAGTTTTCCTGAAATTTTGATAACTGCAAAGCTAATAATCAAGAAAGCAAAGGTGGCTATAACCGTATAAATGATGTTCTTAAGTAGTTGTTCTGGTTTTCGATCTTGTCGATATTGAGTGATAGCAAAATGAATTTTTTGTAAAGCTTGTTGAGCTAAAACCTCCGGCGTTGAACGATAGGCTTTTGCGTCTTGCTCCGTCACCGTTAGAATTACTTCTTGATCTACACTTAAATACAGTGAGTTATCATCAGGGAGCTGCTTAATTGTCAGGTTCTCCACAGGAATAGAATCATTTTGAGCAATTCTTTCAATTCTCCGGGTAACAGCGTTAGCTCTCTCCTCCGCCGAAAATGAAGAAACTCCCCGCCGGATAAAAAAGAGAGGTTTTCCATCTAACATAACTGGAAAGCCGTCAATTTTATTTTCCGGTTGTGTCGGATTTTGAGCTATTCCCAAAAGAGGGGAGGTTAGAGTCAGTAGTAAAACTACAAAAAATATGACCAAGGTATGCCCAATTTTTTTCATCCATCCTCTAGCTTTAGATGGTGTAGTTAGCATTAAATATCTTTGATTAATATCGACAACTGGTACAAATTGCATAGGATTAAGTCAGATTTTTTTGTGTGTATTCGGGTAATATTTAGGCATTACTGTCCTCGATGAGGTGCAGATATACTAAATAAGACAGGAGGGAAGTTTTCACATCTGAAAGCTATTCTTGCAACATTTCGGGAATCATTAAATAACTACCTCCTAAAAACAAAAGTGAACCCGATAAAAAGGAGAAATTTGTTCCCCATTCCTGACAGCAAATAATTGTTCCTTGTCCGAAAAAGCCGAAAATACTGCCACTCAAAAAGCCAAGAGAACCGCCTAAATTTAACACCACGATCCACCATTCTATTTCGTTAAAATGCCAAGACCAATAACTATGAGAAACTTCGACAACAGCCAAATAACTAGCGGTGCAGAAATGAAGGGAAGCAAGGGTACTAGGAATCCAAATTAACAGATCATCACTCTGCCAACTTAAACCCTGTACCATGGCAAAAAAACAATTAATATTGAATAGACAAGCTCCGATAAATTGAATGAAAGTTCCCCAATATTCAAGGCGATCAGGTTGCCAAGCAAACCATTTAATTTTAATCAGTTTGGGGACGGGATGGGAGACAGTGCCGATTTTTTCCTCCAGTATTTCTGCATCCCGAATCAGAGTAACATCTAGATTTAAATTAATAGCTTCTAAAAAGGCAGCATAGGAACCCAAAGTAAAACAAACTGAACCAATAAAATTAATGACAGAAATTCTCTCTAAGGGGGGATGGGGAAACATCATCGGAATTGCCCCGACGACGAATAAAATTGAACCAAGGGTAAAAATAAAACCGATCCACCAGGTTAAATTATCTAATTGCCAAGTCCAGTATTTAAACGGCTTTAACTTAGAAGAAATTAAGTCAGAAGTGCTAGATTTAATTTCACTGCTATGGCGTTTACGAAAGCGCCGGGATGACCAAATATGAAAATTTCCTTGGGCAGTTCGGTGAATAATTCGTGTGGAAAAATTGGCAACACCAAAACTTTGTAAGGGTTGCCAATTTTTGGGAAATTTAAGCGAGTTTTTCCTCAACATCTGTTAGTGATGGAAATGGGAACCAGATAATTTTGACTGATAATTAGACTGAGATTTAAAGAAGGCGATCGCTGACTGAATATCCCGCAATAACAGATCCGCCATGTCGCGACTAAATCCCTCCTTGATCACCACGCGCTGCACGGTTAAATCTTGGCGATTTTTGGGCATTGTATAGGCAGGAACCAACCAACCCCGCTCGCGCAATTTATCAGCTAAATCGAATAAACTATAATGAGATTGATCGCTAATTGTCTCCTTTAATTTCCAAGCAAAAACCGGAATAGTGCTGCCATCGGTGATTAATTCAAACGGTCCGATCTTAGCGATTTCCCCCGATAAATACAGAGCCGTATCTCGACAGGCTTGATGAATTTGTCGATAACCCTCTTTGCCCAAGCGTAAAAAATTATAGTATTGAGCGACTACTTGATTGCCGGGACGAGAAAAATTCAGAGCAAAATTAGGCAGATCACCGCCTAAATAATTACAATGAAAGATTAATTCTTCTGGTAATTCTTGCCGATCTCGCCAGATAATCCAACCAACACCGGGATAGACTAAACCGTATTTATGCCCAGAAGCATTAATCGATTTAACCCATTTGAGGCGAAAATCCCAGACTAAATCGGGATCAAGAAAAGGGGCAATAAAACCACCACTAGCACCATCGACGTGCAGGGGAACTTGCCAGCCGGTTTCTCTGTTCAATTTTTCCAGGGCATCATTAATTTCTTGGACGGGTTCGTAACTACCATCAAAGGTACTACCCATAATGGCAATTACCCCGATCGTATTCTCATCAATTAGTTTAATTGCTTCCGTCGCATTGAGATGAAAACGATTCCCTTCCATCGGCACAAAACGCGGTTCTACCTCCCAATAACGACAGAATTTTTCCCAACAAACCTGCACATTAATGCCCATGACTAAATTAGGTTTGTCGGTGGGTTTACCCTCTTTTTGTCGGCGTTTGCGCCACTGCCATTTTAAAGCCATGCCTCCCAACATCGCCGCTTCACTGGAACCAATGGTAGAACAACCGGTTGCCGCTTCGTTTTCGGGAGCATTCCAGAGTCTAGCGATCATATTCACACAACGCAGTTCAATTTCGGCGGTTTGTGGGTATTCATCCTTGTCGATCATGTTTTTATCGAAGGTTTCCGCCATTAATTGTTTGGCTTCCGGTTCCATCCAAGTGGTGACAAAAGTAGCCAGATTCAGGCGGGAATTACCATCAAGGGCAAGTTCATCGCGAATTAAATTGTACGCCGCCGCCGGCGGCATTTCCCCCTCGGGAATCTCGTATTTAGGTACAGCGGAAGTCAGGGCGCGGGAAGCATAGGTGGGGGTAATTAGTGCTTCTTCCGGACTGAGGCGATCGAGATTAATTTTCTGATGAACCATGACTTCCTTAATAAAATATCTTTTTTGCTTAGAGTAAATTACCAATCATGCCAAAAATAATAGCAATAATCGAGACGGATAAAAAATAGGAAAGCATCCCGTGGGTTGCTACCAGCTGCCGCATTGCCGTACTATTAATACTTGTATCAGAGGTTTGATAACAAGCCGCCATACAAAAACCTTGATAGAGAAATTCCGTCCAATTAGGTCGATCGCAATCGGGAAAAACTAGGCCTTTACCATCGTGATAGTAGCGTACTGCATATTCTTGGCTGTAGATCAATTGTATGGCTAACCAAGCACTAATAATACCCAAAAAACCACAGGCAAAATGAACGATGGCGTGTTCGGAAGCGATCAGATAAATTAATAGTCCGAAACTGCCGATCGTATAAAATAGGGATTCCAGAAATGCCCCCCGATGATTGGGAGGTTTTAATAGTTCTAGCTGCCAGGGGGCAAGGCAAGAAATTCTGTAAGCTAGTAACATAATTGCCACTATCAAAGCGAAAAGAAAAGCTAAAACCAGTCGCAGAGTAATAGTTACCGGCAGCATTAAGACAATCAGAGCGACAATTATTTGACAGAGCCAGCGAATTTGAGTATAGCTGGGTTTTCTAGCGGTTTTTTTGACCATAGATCAAAGCAGAATTATCCCTAACTATTCTCTCATAAAAATCTGCGGGGTAAATTAGGCGATCGCGGCTTGTAATTCCGGGCAACTGTACCAACTCCAAGGCCCGTCTAAAACTGGTTTGATATTCAGTTCTTCACGCCATTGATCTAAGGGTTTTTCTAATCCTTCTTCCCACTTGATCGGGAATAGAGGTTGGGCCTGGCGACCGATGGTAATTCCCCGAGAAATTAAATCGAATTTGTAACTCATCGGTAGATAAATTTACAGGCGGCGTAGAACAATTGTATTAATAGCGCAGGGGGCCACCGTAACCACCGTATAAACCGACCCCGCGGGTACCGGCCCCCACCCCGTAAAAGCCAGGACCGACACCACCACCAACACCAATCCAATCGATAAATAGGGAAGTTGCCCCGCCAGCCTTGGGTAGAGTCCCTTCGATTAGCTTGTAGCTGTAAATCAAGTCCTTGCCATCGATGACGGGATTGCTAATCTCGACGACAATTATGGTATTGTCTTGACGGCCAGGTTCATAGACCGAGAGGGTAGCATTGGGGGGATCGTTGGCAAAATTATCTTTTCCCGCCCTGGCTGTCCACTCGTCCATGTAGGCGGCCATGGTCAGATTACCAGCAATCCGGTTTGGGCGATCGGAAAAGTATAATGTCTGTTTGTTGACATTCACCAGGCGAATTGTTTTTGCGACGGGATCTACCTTAATATCTTCTGCCGTTTGCACGAACATTAACTGCACTTTTTCTTGAGCAGGAGTAGTCTGGGCTACAGAAATATTGGGCATCCCCCAGCTATTGATTGCCATGGCCGCTACTCCCAGAAAAAGTGTATAACGAAAACGCTTCAGGGATTTGGTCAATTGCTCAGAATTTCTCATGATTGCTCTCCTTAATACCCAGTTTAAATATACAACAGCTTATTTGATATTTCCAGTAATTTTCTTAGCTAACTATTTAGACTAATTAGCAATTGGCTATGATGGTAGTTTCGGAACGATCTGATCGACAAAAATATTAATCAAACCTGTCACCATAAATTGTACTCCGATCGCCGCTACAAATAGGCCCATAACTCGCTGAGTAATACTCAAGCCAATATCTCCTAAAAGTCTTTGTAACCATTTGCCAGCCGCGAGGATGAGAAAGACTAAAAAACTGACTAAAATTGTCATCAAAATCAGTTCAATGCCCGTACCACTACCTAGCCTTGATTCGGCTTCACTGGCATAAAGGATAACGTTAGCAATAACCCCAGGACCCACTAATAAAGGCATAGCCATAGGAATAACAATCTGCCGATAAACTGACTTAGCTTCGCTGAGATAATCCCCGCCTTGCTCATTAATTAAAAGCTCTTTTGTCCCTGCCCCAGAACCGTTAACAATGTTGATACCGATAATCAACAAAAGCACGCCACCAGCTAGGCGAAAAGAGTCTAAGGTGACACCAAAGAATTTTAGCATTGGCGTTCCGATAAACATAAAAATTAATAACAAACACAAGACAGTTAACGAGACAAATAGAGCCACGAGTCGTTGTACTTCTTTACGTTCGCGAGCGGTGTAACTAATAAAAATCGGCAGCATCCCCAGAGGATTTAAGAGGGCGAATAAAGTGATGGCAAAGTTTCTCAAAAAAGACCATTCCATAGGACAAAGTTGCTAATTTAAGCTCAATTTTTTTGCTTTTAACCGAGGGATAGTCTAGATAAAACTACCAGTATCACAAGTCCCCTTTTCTACTGCCGGGCCATGATAATTTTCAGACGTTCCTCCGGGTCGATCAGGTGGTCATGATCGTCCGTACCCAGATCGAGTTGAACCCAACCGATCTTACCGGTGAAACGACTGGTTTTCGAGGTATATTCCGCCGCCACGGGGGTACCAGATTCGTAGCCGATATCCGTGGTTTCGTCGGCGGAGAAAATAAAAGCCTGAGTTCGTTCTACCCGACCCGTACCCACCGGTTGACCGTCGTAGTAGAGGGTGACATTTCCCCCCCGTCCTAAACCACCACCATCGTAGGCAAACTCCATCCGTACCTGATGCTTGCCAGCCGGGATCGTCTCCGTCGCCTCGGTGACAAAACTTTCAATCCCCAGCACGTTATAGACGAACTTGGCTTTTCCATCGTGGCTATAGACACTCCAACCACCGAAGCGGCCGCCTTGGGCGATAATCACCCCGTCCGCGCCTTCCGGGGGAATTTCCAGTTCCGCCGTTACCGAGAAGGATTTATTTTTGATGTTGATGACGCTATTTTCGGACAAACGCCCCATTCCGGCGAAAAATAATTGCGAGTTCCCCCTGGCGAGGGTGGGTCGGCCGGCGGTGGCGCG
>NZ_JADEXI010000200.1:0-7474 GCF_015207185.1 Microcystis sp. LEGE 08355
GAAAAAAGCTGATCACTGATCACTGATAATGGCAAAGGTTTGGGGTTAAGTAAATTTGCTATAATTGCCCTTGACAATCAATATTTTATAGTAGCTTTTACCTTGATAATTCCTTTTTTGCCTTTAAAACAGACTGAAAGTCTATCTAAACTCGCTTTGATTGCTATACTCGCTTTTGATGCTTCTGTCTCTCTCGCAGGACAATTTCCCGATGGCAGAATATTTTTTGAGAGTTCTCCCACTCTGGTTAATTTCTCCGCTACTTTCCAATCCGTGCGTGCTTGGGGAGCAAAATACTATCTTACCATTGCTCTGCCGCCGTCCCTCGGGGCGCCCTTGGGCAAAGTAACTATACAACAGCAGCCTAATATTCAAACTATTGCTTTTCTTGGCGATCAAACTTTTGCTTTTCTTGGCGATCGCAATCAGCGAGGCGAAAAATTAACCCTAAAATCCACTACTTTTGACCCCAATACTCAGACGATTACGGTCATTTTTGATCCTCCTGTCCCCCCCGGTAATACCGTTTCCATCGGTCTGAAACCAGTACACAATCCCGATTATGGTGGTATCTATCAGTTTGGAATCACTGCTTATCCCCCCGGGGACAATTCTCCCGGATTAGCTCTAGGAGTCGGACGTTTAACAATTTACGATGCTGGCGATCGCTGGTAGGCCGTTCTGCATCTAAAAACAGCAATCAGTGAGCAGTAATCAGTGAGCAGTAAAAAGACAGTAGGAAACCTCAGTTCCCTGACTTCGTTCTTGATTTGAGGTCAAGGATTAAGCGTTTGCTTGACCCAAATTCGGAATTGTTTTAATGCCATGGCACTACCGATTTTTTGACTATTTTGTAGCGTTTCTGGAATTTTTTCTATTAGATTAAATTGAGAAAATAGTCGGCTTTGGGAAGATTCAACATATTCTGATCCTTGCAAAACACTGATTTCCAGTCTCTCTCCATTATATCGCCACAATTCAGGAACACCCAATCGCTCATAATTATTAAATCGGGTTCGCTTAGTAATATCAATTTCAATTGCTAAATCGGGAGGGGGATCAATAGCCAAATCAAGGCGCTTTTTTCCCCTGACAGCAGCACAATTTTCGATATAAAAAGACTCATCTGGTTCTATTCCTTGATCCATTTGTTGATTTTTAAAGGTTGTTGATCCGGCGGGTTCATAGTCTAACCCTAATTCATCTAGGAGAACTTTAACCAAATCCCCGATTAAAACTTTGGTATTTTCATGAATAAAAAGAGGAGTCATTGCTTCTAAAGTTCCCTGACTATAAGATAGACGAATTGACCGTCGATCTCCCAATTCGTCAAGAATTGTTTCATAATCTTGCCAAGTGAGTGAAGTTAACAACAGGCGATCGCCTGGGGTAACATTTAGTTGTTTTAATGCTAATAACATCAGAATTTGTCGGCTCAGTTGTTATAATTGGGCAGTTTAGTCAGTATTTAACTTTTTTCTACCTTAGATTATATTATATAGGGTTTGCTGAAAATTACTGGAAGCCTTGCTAGAAAACGGTTTTGGGACTTTTTTTGCCCAAAAAGTGCAATAAACAAAGGTTGAGAAATCGATCCGAGGGACTCAAAACCCTGGCACTTTCGCTCTTCGATTTCGGAGGGTTCCGCTTCCAGACCTGCGAGGTCATTCTGTTATTCTGACTTCTCCGACCGACGACCGACTACCGGCTACTGACTCCTAACCCCACCAATAAACTTTTTCAGCAGACCCTGTTTAATACTGCACACTTAAAAACTCACATCTGATAACTGTTAACTTACCCACTGATAACTGATCACTGATAACTGATCAAGGAGAACTTCCCACCTTATCCTTGAGATAACGGCCTCAACTTTCCCATCTGAGTTTTAGAAAAATTTAACTTTATTCAATCCATGAACATCTGTTCAGATGTTATACTAAAGTCAGTAAAGAAGTTCAGAGGTAGTAACCATGATCGCTGTCACCATGATGAAATGTGCTTGTGAATCCTGTTTGTGTGTAGTATCGATCGCCGATGCCATCAAAGAAAACGATCAATACTACTGTTCCCAAGCTTGTGCCGATGGTCACGTTAAAGGGAAAGGCTGTGGACACCAGGGCTGTCGTTGCGTTTAAATTTAGTTATTGGGGAGAAAGGGACAAGTATCGGCATTAAAGATTCGATCGATACCTCCCTTTCTCAACTTTTCCTTAAAACCGCTCGGGAAAAAACATGGCCATAGAGAAAATAGCACCGGTTTGTGGGGAATCCCATCACCAAGGGGCGAAATTCCAGCACTTGCAGGGATTAGAACTAGAAAAAGCCCAAAAAATGGCCGAATTTTTCAGCCTTTTGGGGGATGCCAACCGTCTCAGAATTTTATCGCTTTTAGCCAAACAAGAATTATGTGTTTGTGACTTAGCCGACGATTTAGGGATGAGTGAATCGGCCGTATCGCACCAGTTAAGAACCCTAAGAGCCTTAAGATTAGTTAAATACCAAAAACAGGGACGGAGAGTCTTTTATCGTCTTGCCGATCATCATGTCCTTGACCTTTATTACGCGGTCTCGGAACATTTAGAAGAGCCAGCGGACGAGGACTAAAACAGTCCCAAAGCGGGTAAAACAAACTGTAAGAGCAGAGAACCAATCCCCTGCACCATTTGGTCTAATTGAGCGTTGCCACCACCTTGTTCTTTCGGTTTTAGGGCGATTTCCATGCCTTTAATAAAATTCTCTGCTGCTTCGTAGCCGGGGGTATTACCTTGCCGTTGAAAGAGAGTCGAAGCCATTTGAGCATCCTGGGCCGCTAGAGCATTTTGTCCCAGACGATAGTGAGCCATGGACCGGGCTAGATAAGCTGGAGCATATTCTGAGTTAATTGTCAAGGCTTTATTAAAATTTTCTATGGCGGCGCTGGTGCGTCCCTGTTTTCCTTCCACCATCCCTAGGCCGTAGAATAGTTCAGGAGTACCAGCACTACTGGGAATTCCCACCGCACCCTGCACATAGGCAGTGTCTAGTTTAGTGTTGTCGAGGTTAGCATTGTTGAGATAAGCGCCCCTTAAATCCGCACCCGTCAAGATTGCCCCGCTTAAGTTCGCTCCAGTGAGATTAGCACCAAAGAAAGAAGCACCGGTTAAATTTGCTCCACTCAGATCCGCCCCACTTAAATTAGCTTGACTAAGATTAGCACCGACGAGATTGGCCCCATTTAATTTTGCCCCGACTAGATTCGATTGCACTAACCCCGAGCCGCTCAGATCGCATTGGGGACATTTTCGGGTGGATAATAATTGCTGTAGGTGGTTTAAATCTTCCCCATAACCAACTAGGGAGAAGTTCAGGGGAAGACTGAGGACGAGGGTTAAGGCGATCGATTTGTACATAGTTTAAAAAGAACTCTATTTATTCTTATTGATAATAACCATGCGATCGGGGCTAATCGCTGAACTAGATTTTGCTTGAGAAATCAGCCCTTGTCCACTAAAATAGGAGATTAGAGGCTCTTAAGGTCAGAAGAAGCGACAAAATCGAGATTTGTTACCTTTTCAACAGCAGGTTTTTTAGAGGAATTTCCCTATTTTATAATGACTACTCTACACGGTAATTGGCTGATTCGTTCGCAGGATAGTGTTTTTTTTCTTTGGGGTGAACAGTGGCAAGGGAAGGAATTAAGTGAAACAAAGGAAAATCATCCTTTTTGTCTAGAATCGGGGGCATTAGCCCAATTTATCGAGAAATTTTCCCCTCAGCTTAACCGCTATTCTCCAGAATCAATCAAGCTCAGTTTGCCTAGTTATTCCCCCCCTAGGAAAAAATTTTTTTTACCGCTGCTGTCCGGGCAAATTCTCGAACCCACAGCTAAATCCTTGTCTTGGCAACCATGGCAGGTATCGGGATTAACTTTTTCTGCGGGGATGATAGTACAGTTATGGGAAAAATTACCCCTAGCTAAGGCCGAATTTATCGGCAATGATCTACGATTTTGGCTGTATTTGCACCGTTGGAGTTTAGATTTATTAGCAAGGGGGAAATTTTTAGCAGGAATAAATCAAGGTAAAAGTTGCTGGTATCCGCTGCTAGATAGTACCATCGATCGCACTCGTTTAGCTAAGTTTGTCCAAACCATCCCCCCGGTCTGTCTTGCCTATCAAGAAAATAGCGAACCACAAACAATTATTCTCGATTGCTTAAAAAATATTGTCGATGCTCGTTTGCGACAAAAGATAGATAGTACTGTTAATATTTCCCCCTCATTGATGGTGAAACCCTGGCTACAATCTTTAAGCGGTGATCATCATGACATTGCTTTAGAAGCCAAGAATTTACAGCGTCTAGAAAATGCTTATAATAACTGGGTGTTTCCTATCCAAGAAAGTTTAGTTAATGGCAATAATCGCCAATTAATCGAGAATCAATACCGTGTTTGTTTATGTTTACAACCTCCCAGTCTAGGAACAGCGTGGAAACTTACCTATTATTTACAAGCGTTAGATGCTCCCGAATTTATCATTAGTGCCAAGTTGATTTGGTTAGAGGGCAAAGAAAGTTATCATAGTTATCAAAGAGTTGTCAATAATCCCCAGGAAATTCTCTTAAAAGGACTGGGACTAGCGGCGCGATTGTACGAACCGATTAGAATTAGTTTAGAGCAGAGACACCCGGAGGAATGTTCTCTTGATTCGATCGAAGTTTATCAGTTTATTCGCTCGATCGCTTGGCAATTGCAAGATCAGGGATTAGGGGTAATTTTACCAACGGGTTTAACTGCCGGTAGTAATGAACAAAGATTAGGAATTAAGATTGCTGCCAGTGTAACTCCCAAAAAAGGAGAAAGATTAAGTCTAACCAGTTTATTAAACTTTCAGCTTAAATTAGTGGTAGGGGAACAGGAAATATCGAAAAAAGATTTTGATAAGTTATTAGAGAAAAAATCGCCAGTGGTGGAAGTGGGAGGCAAATGGTTAATCCTACAGCCTACGGATGTCAAAGCAGCTCAGGCAATTTTAAATAATACCATCACTCCCCTGAATCTCTCGGTGGAAGATGCCCTGCGCTTGAGTTCAGGAGATAATAATCTAATTGCTAAACTGCCGGTAGTCAATTTCCACGCAGAGGGAGCCTTAAAGGAATTAATTGATAATTTAAATAACAATCAAGGGATTCAATTAATCAACCCACCCCAGGAATTTCGGGGAGAATTACGTCCCTATCAACTCAAGGGAGTTAGTTGGTTAGCTTTCCTAGAAAAGTGGGGTTTAGGTGCTTGTTTAGCCGATGATATGGGTTTAGGAAAAACCCCGCAATTAATCGCTTTTTTACTAGCATTAAAAGAAGAGGATATGTTAGTTAATCCCGTGTTAGTGGTGGCTCCCACTTCCGTGGTCAATAACTGGGAACATGAGTTAAGAAAATTTGCTCCCACCCTGACGGTTTTTGTGCATCATGGCGAAAAAAGATTAAAAGGTCAAGCTTTTGCTCAAGAGGTAAAAAATAAATCGGTTGTTATTACCAGTTATCCTTTAATCTATCGCGATCTGTCCAGTTTAGAAGCAGTACAATGGCAAGGGTTAGTTTTAGATGAAGCTCAAAATATTAAAAATTCTACGGCTAAACAATCCCAAGCAGTGCGAAAAATACCCGCAGGATTTCGGATTGCCTTGACGGGAACTCCCGTAGAAAATCGCCTGACAGAATTATGGTCAATTTTGGATTTTCTCAATCCCAATTTTTTAGGAACTCAAGCCTTTTTTCAGCGTCGTTTTGCCCTTCCTATTGAAAAATACGGCGATCAAGAATCCCTGCATAATTTGCGTTCTCTTGTCCGTCCTTTTATTTTAAGGAGATTAAAAACCGATAAAACTATTATTGAAGATTTACCAGAAAAACAGGAAATGAATGTCCTGTGTGGTTTATCAAAAGAACAGGGACAACTTTATCAACAATTAGTCGAGAAAACGCTCCAGAAAATTGAAGAAACCCAAGGAATTCAGAGACATGGATTAATTTTAACCTTGCTAATGCAACTCAAACAAATTTGTAATCATCCCGCCCATTTTTTGAAAGAAAATAGTTTAGAAACCAGTCAAAGATCGGGTAAATTATTACGCTTAGAAGCCATGGTAGAGGAAGTGATAGCAGAAGGAGATCGAGCTTTAATCTTTACACAATTTGCCGAGTGGGGAAAACTCCTACAAACCCATCTCCAGAAAAAATTAGCCGAGGAAATATTATTTCTCTCCGGTTCTACCAAAACAAAAGATCGGGTAGAAATGATCGAGCGCTTTCAAAATGATCCCCAAGGACCAAAGATTTTTATTCTCTCCCTGAAAGCAGGGGGAACAGGATTAAATTTAACCCGCGCTAATCACGTTTTTCATATCGATCGTTGGTGGAATCCAGCCGTAGAAAATCAGGCCACCGATCGCGCTTTCCGCATCGGACAAAAACGCAATGTTCAGGTACATAAATTCATCTGTACGGGAACCCTAGAGGAACGCATTAATGAGATGATCGAAAGCAAAAAACAATTAGCGGAACAAACCGTAGATGCTGGGGAAAATTGGTTAACCGAATTAGATACCGATCGCCTGCGAGATTTATTATTATTAGATCGATCGGCAATTATTGATGAAGAAGAAACCGATTAGAAGCGAACGACCTGATAAATCTGGGTTGGGTTCATAATTAATATCGCTCTTCTGGAACTTTTGAGAATGTCCCAATCAGAACAGAATCGGCTTAATTCTTCTGAGAACATCCTGGAGCAACTGGAATGTATGTCACCAAACCTCCTCTCCCATTGGCTGTCCCCAATCCACTTCCGGCTCCGGTGATTCAACAACCTCAGCCAGTAGTTCTTCGAGGCTTAACTCAGGCAAAGCTTGAATTACCTCAATTACTAGCTTTCCGTTTTCCACAGAACATTCAACAACGTCCTTAGGATTGAGGTTCAGTGCCGCCACCGCATACTTGGGAATCCGAATCGCTAAAGAATTACCCCAGCGTCCAATCTGCGACTTCATGATCCCACCTCGAATTCGTTAGATATTCAAAGTATATCAAAACGCTGATTTAGGGGAATACCGACGAGCGATCGCATTTTATGAACGGGGTTTACGGCGGGGATTGATTATCCCTAGCGGGTAGAAGTTCGATACGGATCGACTCTGATCCCGGTTGGAAAGTGAAAGTATCGGCGGGTGTACTGGGATTAAAATTCCAGTCGGATAATATTGCCGTGTACTGGGGTGAACCGGGTAGAGTTTTATAGGTGATAATCGCTTTCCTCAGTAGGGGGGGGCATCCTGCGTGACCCAGATTTGATAATCGCGATCGCTACCGATCAGCAGCAGTTGACATCCTCGCCGCCCTAAAAGTGCGGCGATTCCTAAACCTCACGATTTAAGTTTCTGCTTCCACCACCGTCGCATACCACAGTTAAAAAACCATGTACTGTCTTACACAG
>NZ_JADEXI010000201.1:0-7433 GCF_015207185.1 Microcystis sp. LEGE 08355
GACTACGTTTGTGTTTCCCCCGTCCAAATTGTCTCGGTGGCCACTTCCCTGATTCCCTTCCTCGAACACGACGACGCTAACCGCGCCCTGATGGGTTCTAATATGCAACGACAAGCGGTTCCCCTGCTGCGTCCCGAACGTCCCCTTGTGGGTACCGGATTGGAAGCACAGGCCGCTCGCGACTCCGGCATGGTCATCGTTTCCCGTACCAATGGGGTCGTTTCCTACGTCGATGCTAACCGGATTCGCATCAAAGTGGCGGATGAAGACAAAGAGATTTTTGGCAAGAGCGAGATCGAGTACGAAATTCAGAAATATCAACGCTCTAACCAAGATACCTGCCTAAATCAGCGTCCTTTAGTCTATCAAGGGGAACAAGTTGTGCCGGGGCAGATCCTCGCCGATGGTTCCGCCACCGAAGGAGGAGAAATCGCCCTCGGCCAGAATATCCTCGTCGCCTATATGCCCTGGGAAGGCTATAACTACGAAGACGCGATTTTAATCAGCGAAAGACTGGTGGCACAAGACACCTACACCAGTATCCACATTGAAAAATACGAAATCGAAGCTCGTCAAACTAAACTCGGACCGGAGGAAATCACCAGGGAAATTCCCAACGTCGGTGAAGATGCCCTGCGAAACCTCGATGAACGCGGCATTATTCGCATCGGGGCCTGGGTAGAAGCCAGCGATATCCTCGTGGGGAAAGTCACCCCGAAAGGCGAATCAGACCAACCCCCCGAAGAAAAACTACTGCGGGCAATTTTCGGCGAAAAAGCCCGGGATGTACGGGATAACTCCCTCCGCGTCCCCAACGGCGAAAAAGGCCGGGTAGTGGATGTGCGGGTATTTACCCGCGAACAGGGGGATGAATTACCCCCTGGGGCTAATATGGTGGTGCGGGTCTACGTTGCCCAAAAACGCAAAATCCAAGTGGGCGATAAAATGGCGGGTCGTCACGGCAATAAAGGGATTATTTCTCGGATTCTGCCCCTAGAAGATATGCCCTACCTCCCCGATGGTCGTCCCGTCGATATCGTTCTCAATCCCCTAGGGGTTCCCAGTCGCATGAACGTCGGTCAGGTGTTTGAATGTTTACTGGGTTGGGCTGGCGAAAATCTGGGCGTGCGCTTTAAGATTACTCCCTTTGACGAAATGTATGGGGAAGAAGCCAGCCGTTTGACCGTCCACGGATTGCTAGAAAATGCCTCGAAAAAACCCAATCGTGATTGGGTGTTCAAGGAAGAACACGCGGGCAAAGTCACCGTTTACGATGGTCGCACCGGCGAACCCTTTGACCGTCCCGTTACCGTCGGTATGGCCTATATGTTAAAACTGGTTCACCTAGTTGATGATAAGATTCACGCCCGTTCTACCGGTCCCTACTCCTTGGTTACTCAGCAACCCCTGGGCGGTAAAGCTCAACAGGGGGGTCAACGCTTCGGAGAAATGGAAGTCTGGGCCCTGGAGGCCTACGGGGCAGCCTATACCTTGCAGGAATTGCTCACGGTGAAATCCGATGATATGCAAGGACGGAATGAGGCTTTAAATGCGATCGTAAAAGGCAAGCCGATTCCCCGCCCGGGTACGCCAGAATCCTTTAAGGTTTTGATGCGAGAATTGCAATCCCTCGGCCTCGATATCGCCGTTCACAAGGTGGAAAATGCCCCCGATGGTACTTCCCGCGATGTGGAGGTGGATCTGATGGTCGATGTCGGTCGTCGCGCCCCCTCTCGCCCCACCTACGAATCTTTAACCACGGAAGACTTTGAGGAAGAAGAATCGGAAGTGTAATTTCAGTTATCAGTGAGCAGTTATCAGTTATCAGTGAGAAGTCAGTCCCGATGAAAAAATTTTCACCCCCACAGATGAAAGAGGTTTCCTTCCCTACACCCCACACCCTACACCCTCTTTCAAGTTAGGTGATGAGGAATTGGGGAGCGCCGGAGCAGCGAGAATAAATAAAAGCTGACTCCTGACGACCGACTCCTGACTCCTTACCCCACGGTTAACTTTACTTTTGTCCAACCACTTACTGGGATCGAGATGTTTTATAACCAAACTGTTGACAAAGGAAAACTGAAAAAACTGATCGCTTGGGCCTATCAAAACTACGGTTCGGCGCGCTGTTCACAAATGGCCGATGAATTGAAAAACCTCGGGTTTCGTTTCGCTACCAAAGCAGGGGTTTCCATTAGTGTGGATGATTTAACCGTACCGCCAGCTAAACGACAAATGATCGAAAGTGCCGAACAGGAAATCCGGCAAACCGAACAGCGTTATGTGCGCGGGGAAATCACCGAAGTGGAACGCTTCCAAAAAGTAATCGATACTTGGAATAGTACATCTGAATCGCTTAAAGATGAAGTAATTCGCAACTTCCAAGTCACCGATCCCCTCAACTCCGTCTATATGATGGCTTTCTCCGGAGCGCGGGGTAATATGAGCCAAGTGCGTCAGTTAGTGGGAATGCGGGGATTAATGGCTAATCCCCAGGGGGAAATTATCGACCTCCCGATTAAGACTAACTTCCGGGAAGGATTGACCGTTACCGAATACGTTATTTCCTCCTACGGGGCGCGCAAAGGTTTAGTTGATACAGCCCTACGGACGGCAGATTCCGGTTATCTGACCCGTCGTCTAGTGGATGTGTCCCAAGATGTCATCGTCCGCGAGGCCGATTGTGGCACCAATCGTTACATCGAATTAACCGCCATGACCGATGGCGATCGCGTGTTAATTCCCTTAAGCGATCGCCTATTAGGTCGTTCCTTGGCCGAAGATGTGGTGGTCAAGGGAGAAGTGATCGCCACCCGCAACCAGATTATCGATGATGAAACCGCCGAAAAACTGGGCAAACTGGTCGATAAAATCAAAGTCCGCAGCCCCTTAACCTGTGAAGCGGCCCGCTCGGTTTGCCAAACCTGTTACGGTTGGAGTCTGGCCCACGGTCATCCGGTGGATATGGGGGAAGCAGTGGGGATTATTGCCGCCCAATCGATCGGGGAACCGGGGACTCAGTTAACCATGCGTACCTTCCACACTGGGGGCGTATTTACCGGAGAAGTGGCCCGGCAAGTGCGGAGTCCCTTCGAGGGAAGCGTGCGTTTTCTGCCGGGGTTAAGTATCCGTAACGTGCGAACTCGCCACGGGGATGAACGGGACCAGGTGGAGGCACCGGGGGAAATTAAATTAACACCCAAGGATAAAACTAAAGAAACTGTCACCTACTCTTTGACTCCGGGATCACTGCTATTTGTCACCGATGGGGCAACGGTAAGCGAGGAACAGTTACTAGCGGAAATAACCTCCGATAAAGTCCAAAAATCCACGGAAAAAGCCACAAAAGACGTAACCAGTGACTTAGCCGGCGAGGTGCTATTCTCGCAATTAGTCCCAGAGGAAAAAACCGATCGCCAAGGCAATACCACCCGCATCGCCCAACGGGGGGGATTACTATGGATTCTCTCCGGAGAAGTGTATAACTTGCCAACCGGGGCTGAACCCGTGGTCAGTAACGGCGATCAAGTACAAGTGGGGGATGTTCTAGCGGAAACTAAGTTAGTATCCACTAACGGCGGTTTGGTGCGTTTAGCCCCCAATAGCCGAGAAATCGATATCGTCACCGCTTCCGTGTCTTTGGATCAGGCCGAAGTAAAAGTGGAAAGTAGCGCTGGTCGGGAACAATTTATTATTCATACGGTCGATGGTCAGCGCTTCCTGCTGAAAACCACTCCGGGGACAAAGGTACAGAATCATGCTATTGTCGCCGAGTTAATCGATGATCGCTATCAAACCCACACCGGCGGCATGATTAAATACGTCGATATCGAAGTCGCCAAAGGCAGCCGTAAACAGGGTTATGAAATCACCAAAGGCGGCACGATCCTCTGGATTCCCGAAGAAACCCACGAAGTCAATAAAGATATCTCCCTCTTACAGGTGGAAGATGGGCAGTATGTGGAAGCAGGGGAAGAAGTGGTTAAAGACATCTTCTGTAACTCTAGCGGTGTGGTGGAAGTGATCCAGAAAAATGACATCCTCCGGGAGATTATTGTGAAACCGGGGCTGTTATTTATGGATCTCGAACCAGAATCCTCCGGAATTGCCCAAGAACAGTTAATTTACCCGGGGACACAGTTGACTCCCGAAGTGACGATCGAGGAGTTACGGCAAGCGGAATGGGTGGAAACTAACGAGGGTTTAGGATTACTGCTGCGACCAGTACAGGAGTTCACCGTAGAAGACCAATCCACTTCTCCCACCCAGGGTTCCGCTAACCAAGAAGGAGGACGACATATCGAACTGCGATCGGTGCAGCGCATTTTCTTTAAAGACGGGGAAAGAGTTAAATCCGTCGAGGGTTGTCAACTGATCAGCACCCAATTAGTCCTAGAAATTTCTAGCGAAGAACCGGAATCGGTCTCCCATCTGACGGCCGATATCGAGTTAGAACCGATCCCGCAGGGATCCGCGAAGCGGTGCGAGGACAGCGATTGTCAGCGTTTACAGTTAGTTATTCTCGAATCCCTGGTGCTGCGTCGAGATAGTGATAATGATCCTTTAGGGGGTAATATTCAGACTCGCGTTCTCGTCCAAGATGGCGATGAAATTCCACCGGGGGCAGTGGTGGCCCGCACCGAAATCCAGTGCAAGGAAGCTGGAGAAATTCGCGGGATTCGCAAGGGTAGCGAAGCGGTACGCCGTCTTTTAATTGTCAGTGACCGTGACGAGTTTATTCTCCCGTTCGCTGTTGCTCCCACCGTCAAAGCTGGGGATCTGGTAATCGCCGAAGCTGAGATCGCTGCTGGAGTTTTAGCCCCCAATTCCGGTCAAGTGCTGGCCGTTGACCAAACCACCACCGGCTATGAAATCCGTCTGCGTAAGGCCCGACCCTACCGAGTATCGGCGGGGGCCATTCTGCACATCGATGAGGGAGATCTTGTCCAACGGGGCGATAATTTGGTGCTGTTGGTGTTTGAGCGCTCGAAAACCGGGGATATCATTCAAGGTTTACCCAGAATCGAAGAACTGCTCGAAGCCCGCAAACCGAAAGAGGCTTGTGTCTTAGCACGCAAACCGGGAGTTTGTCAAGTGGAGTACCAAGATTCTGAGATTGTCGATATTAAGGTGGTCGAGGATGACGGCACGATCAGTGAGTATCCGCTTTTAGGCAGTCAAAACCCCCTGGTGAGCGATAATCAGCGTATCGATGCGGGTCAGGCGTTAACCGATGGTCAGGCTAATCCCCACGAGATTTTAGAGGTGTTCTTTAATTATTATGTGGATAGCCTGGGCAGTTACGAGGCAGCTCTGAAAGCCTTGGAAAAAACCCAGATGTTCCTCGTTGATCAGGTACAGTCGGTTTACCAATCCCAAGGTATCGATATTGCCGATAAACATATTGAAGTGATCGTGCGTCAGATGACCTCTAAGGTGCGGATCGATGACGGCGGCGATACCAGTATGTTACCCGGGGAATTGTTGGAACTGCGACAGGTGGAGACGGTAAACGAAGCCATGTCGATCACCGGTGGGGCGGCAGCTAAATATACGCCTGTACTACTGGGGATCACCAAAGCTTCCTTGAATACCGATAGCTTTATCAGTGCCGCCTCCTTCCAAGAAACCACCCGCGTCCTCACCGAAGCGGCGATCGAAGGCAAGTCCGACTGGTTACGGGGTCTCAAGGAAAACGTGATTATCGGTCGTTTGATTCCGGCGGGTACCGGCTTCAATTCCCACGAAAACATGGCGGGGATCAGCGATTACACCCCCCCGGAGGAGGAATATAACTACAACAATCGTAGCTATTACGCTCCCCCCGGCGGCCTCGGCTTGCCCCCTCGTGCCGGTTTCGGCGATAGTAGCGAGGATAGCGATATGATTCTTGACGATCAAACCGCTCGCGCCTACGCTGAGGGTGATGTGGTCGATTTAGAGGATGATGAAATGGCTTTCCTCTCCTCCCGCGGCAGCAGTCGCTTTAGTCGCCAACCCATCAGCGACAGCTGGTCAGAAGCCGATGAGGAAGGGGAGGAGGACGATTTCGAGGGGGATTACGAAGAAGAATAATCGTCTGTAGATATCTTAAAAGGAGGAGTGGCCGGAAAAACCCTTGTTATTCCCCAAAAACCTCCTCCTTCTCTCCCCAAACTCCCTACTTTTCCCGCTAACTCACCAGAGTTTGGCAATAAAAGAAGGCAGCCTTTTTTGTCAACCGGAAAGGAGACAAAGTAAGGATTTGAAGAATTTTCTCTCCAGTCGGGATGACAGGATTTGAACCTGCGGCATCCTGCTCCCAAAGCAGGCGCGCTACCAAGCTGCGCTACATCCCGAAGTAAACTCTTTTTTTAGTATAGCCTAAGAGCCGCATTCTTAATCGGGATACCAAAACATCCCTTTGATACCTTCGGGATCGAGAACAAAACCGAGACGACGATAGAAATCCACCACCTGCGGATCGGCGAAAAGAGTTATATTACTGATGTCCTCACCCCGCAACTTCCTGATCATAAATTTCATTAATGCTTTACCAAAACCCTTACTTTGATAGTGAGGATGAACAACCACATCCCAGACTGTAGCATTAAAAGCGTGATCGGAAGTGGCACGAGCAAAACCCACTAAACGACGGCGATTACCTCGCACTTCCCACATCGACACCACTAAAAAACTACATTCGATCGCCTTTTTAACTTTGCGTAAAGGACGACGGGCCCAACCTACCGAGTCACAAAGTTCTTCTAACTCATATAGGTCTAGCTCTCGATCGGTACTAAAAAACACTCGCGTCTGTCCGAGGTCATTCTGGGCAACCTCTACCAAGTCTCCCGAATAGTCAGGTGATGCAGTGACTTCCGAGCTATTAAACAATCTTTTCCAAAAAACCATGCCGGGGGGCTACTGCCTCAATATTATCCTTTTAGCCTAGTATATTTTATTTTCCCCTCTCTAAGAACAATCGGGCAACCGGAGTCCAAATTTGATTGGTTGAGTACGGAGAGGGTGGGATTTGAACCCACGAACCATTGCTGGTTACTCGATTTCAAGTCGAGCGCAATCGACCACTCTGCCACCTCTCCAAGGCAGTACAGGATTACATTCTATCATTAGAACTCTTGCATAAATCAAAAAATTTTCCGCAAATGCAGGGAAAAGGGTTGCATATTAGACCTCTTGCAGAAATCAAAAATCGTTGTTAGGGTTGAGAGTCAGTAGCCATTAGTCAGTAGTCAGGAGAATTAAGAATGAATAATAATCAATTAAATCGTCTAATTACATATTTTATGCCATTTAATCCTTATTTTTGCCGTTTTTGAACCATGAAAAATTAATTAGGGTTGGCTGAATAAATCTGTTGGTGGGGTTAGGAGTCAGTTATCAGTTATCAGTTATCAGTTATCAGTTCACTGAGAAAACTCCCCACACCC
>NZ_JADEXI010000202.1:0-7413 GCF_015207185.1 Microcystis sp. LEGE 08355
CAGGAATATTTAGATAATGGGACTCGTTTAGGTTGGTTAATCAATAGAAAAACGAGAGAAGTAGAAATTTATCGTCAAGGACAGGCAGTAGAAATTTTAACTAATCCAGAGAGTTTATCGGGGGAAAGTATTCTGCCAGAATTTAGTTTAAATCTTACTTTGATTTGGTAAATCAGAGGTAGTGATTGCCGTTTAACGCTTTGCTTTGTTGGGCATTGTCTTCATCGATAAAATACCGAACTTGAGTTTTAAGGAAGATAGTCAGAATCAAGGATTTCTGCAAGGGTGAAGGGTGATTCAATCGGGAATAAATCAGCAGAGAGAAGATACTTTCTTACAGTATCTTCTCTGGCTGCTTGGTAACAATCTATCCAGATTTCAGGAATCAATCTTCTCAGACTTGGACTCTCTTTTAATAAGCGTTGAACTTGTCGGCGTTGTTCAACAATTGTGCTGCGCCATCCTTGAGCATTTGCTTCCTTTTCAGTTAGCCAGTAAGTCAATTTAAGCAAATGTTCGGCAATGACGGTTAAGCGACTTTCTAGTTCTCGTTTTTCACTCCTTCCCATCGTTTCAATTTCTTCGATCAAATTTTCTAAGTCTAATTTTTCAAAACGATGTTCTTTGAGTAAATTAGCGGTTTCTTGTAACCATCGGTAGAAATCTTCTTGATAAAGACTTTTACCTGAGGAAACTAAAGACTTTTCGATGCTCATTTGATGATGACCTAGAAAAAGGAATTCTTAGATAATTTAGAAGCGACTCCCTGATCTCAAAAAGATTGGCAAAATATCGCAGGATGACCCCTTAAAACATCAGAGCTTTAAATTTAAGCTAAAATTGGGTAAAACATCTTCACCCGATAAATCAGTGGGATTTTCTAATATTTCTACCTCCTTTCCTTGACGATAAATTTCAACTTGCCGATTCTGGGGATCGATTAACCAGCCTAACCTTGCGCCATTTTCCCTATATTCGAGCAGTTTTTTCTGTAATTTGTCAAGACTATCGGATTCAGAGCGCAATTCCACCACAAAATCGGGACAGAGGGGAATAAATCCCTTTTTCTGCTTAGGGGTTAAAGATTCCCAGCGTTCTCGACTCACCCAAGATAGATCAGGAGAACGAATCGCCCCATTTGGTAGTATAAATCCAGTGGAAGAGTCAAACCCGACCCCTAAAGCTTCATTTTCTTCGCACCAGCGAAACAATTGTCCTGTTATACGAAAATTTCGCTGTCCTGATTCGCCACCTGTCGGGGGATTCACGATTAATTCTCCTTGGGCTGTACGTTCTAATTTTAAGTCACGGTTGACCGCAGCAAGGGCTTCAAACTGTTCAAGGGTGATAGAGAGAGCGATCGCGCTAGGAATTTCTAAGGAGAGGGTTTCGGGTGAGGTAGTAACTGCTAACATAATCCTTTGATCAGGTGCAACTCATATATACTATTAAAGATTATTTGTCAAGTTTTTGCTCAGAATTCTTGAGCTTGCGCTGAACAAATTCCCGATTTTTTTGGGAAACTTCCACCTTGATCGGGCGGTTTCACTAAATAACAGGTTACAATAGCCAATAATTAACTAAATTTACCTAAAAACTATCGATCGTGTTCTACGCTATTGATTTCGGAACCAGTAATACCGTCATTACTCGTTGGAATGGGGCGACAAATAGGGCCGAAACCGTCAAATTATCGGAGTTATCCCAACAAATAGCCGACAATCCCCCCCTAATTCCCAGTTTACTCTATATTAAATCGGCCAATCCTCTGCAAGTAATTGCCGGTCAAGCAGTGCGCGATCGGGGTTTAGATATCGATCGAGACCCGCGTTTTTTTCGTCGCTTTAAACGAGGTATCGGGGCAAAAATTCAAGGATTTTTACCGGAATTAGAGGAAACTGTCCTCAGTTTCGAGGGGGTTGGCCAATGGTTTCTCGATAGCATCATCGACAACTTAAAAAACACCACCCCGGAAACCCCCCAATCTCTAGTTTTAACCGTCCCCGTCGATAGTTTTGAAAGTTACCGCAATTGGTTAAGTAATGTTTGTCAGGGGTGGGAAATCGAACAAATTCGCCTAATTGATGAACCCACTGCCGCCGCTTTGGGTTATGGAACCACGGGTGATCAAGTGATTTTAGTGGTAGATTTTGGCGGTGGCACCCTCGATCTTTCTTTGGTACAATTAGATTTAGATAATCCTCAAAAAAATCAAGGTTTTATTCTCAAGTGGGGAGAAAAACTTTTAGGCAATAATTCCGCTCAAAAAACTAAACTAGCGAGGGTTTTAGCCAAGGCGGGGATAAATTTAGGGGGGTCAGATATCGACGATTGGATTGTCGATTATTTTGCCCAAAAGCAATCTTTAGCGAAAACTTCCCTGACTACTCGTCTAGCAGAAAGATTAAAAATTAAACTTTCTTCCCAATTAACCGCCGAGGAGGTATATTTTGATGAGGAAAATTTCGAGAGTTACGAGTTAAGTTTAGATCGAGAACAATTGACCGATATTCTCCAACAACAAAACTTTTTTAATCAATTAGATGATTTAATGACGGGAGTTTTGCAACAGGGAAGACGCAATGGAATTGAAGTTAGCGACATCGATGCGGTGTTATTAGTTGGGGGAACTGTACAAATTCCGGCGGTAAAAGATTGGGTGCGACAGTATTTTGATAGTAGTAAAATTAAAGAGGATCGACCCTTTGAAGCGATCGCTTTAGGAGCGTTACAATTAGCCCAAGGTTATCAAGTCAAAGATTTTCTCTATCATAGCTATGGCATTCGTTACTGGAATCGTCGCAAAAATGCCCACGCTTGGCATCCAATTATTAACTCTGGACAACCCTATCCCATGGAAAAACCCGTGGAATTAGTCCTAGGTGTTTCTGTGGACAATCAGCCTAGCATTGAGTTAATTATCGGCGAATTAGGCACAGAAAGTGGAGCAATGGAGGTTTATTTTGATGGTGATAAATTAATTACTCGTTCCCTGAGTAATGGAGAAACTAGCGTCCAACCCTTAAATGATCGCGAGGGAGCAAGATCCATCGCTCAACTCGCTCCTTTAGGTTTCCGGGGTAAAGATCGCATTAAAGTGCAGTTCTGGATTGATGATCAGTGTTTTCTGCGGATTAATGTGGAAGATTTACTCAGTCAAGAATTGTTACTAAATAATCAAATAGTCACCAAATTAAGCTAGATTTGGCTTCACCTAAAAATCAAGTGCAGACTCATGGTAAGTTTGCACTGATATTATCGCAATATTCTGTTTTACTGGTGGCTTTATCGACTGTGATCGCGCACGGGGATCGGGATTAGTTCGGGTTCGGGTTCGGGTTCCGGACCAAAAACACTCTCGATCAGTTTGCGCGCCCATTCTCTCAATTTTTCTATCACTTCATCTAAATAGTCCATTGACCAAATGGCTCCTTTGAGATACTAGCTATGAGTTTTCGTCGATTGATCCCCGCAACAGCCACGCAAAAGCTTGATTCTAGAGAATTTTAACTAATTTTTATCGTTTGGCTGTTCAATCTGACGAACGGGGGAATCTATATCTTGTACTTATATTAAGCTTAACATAACTTTTTAGTCTGAGTATATATTCTTGGCAATTCTTTTTTAAGACATTATTAATAAATTCCGGCGTAGGCGATCGAGGGCGGTATAGGCACTAATCTGGCGAATGGTCAAGCGATCTCGATTTTCTCCGAAACGATGCTCAGATACAGTCACTTTTCCTTCAGGACTGGCTAAACCGATATAAACTAGGCCCACGGGTTTTGTCTCGCTGCCGCCTCCCGGTCCGGCAATACCCGTGATACTGATCCCCCAATCGGTAGCGAGGCGTTTTTGCACCCCTAGGGCCATCTGTTGGGCAACAATGGCACTGACAGCCCCGACATTATTTAAATCCCGCTCATTTACGTCTAAGAGGGCAACTTTTACCCGATTATCGTAGGAAATAACCCCACCCCAAAAATAATCGGAACTGCCGGCGATTTGGGTGATAATTTCCCCTAATCCCCCTCCGGTACAGGATTCTGCCACACTCAAAGTTTGTTTTTGCCGCCGCAAAAGTTCCCCCACCACCGCGGGTAAAGTATCATCATCAGCCCCAAAATAATCTAATCCGGCGATTTCCTTAATTTCCGTTGCTACCGGTTCAATTACCTGCAAAGCAGCCTGTAAAGAAGGTGCTTTCGTCGCAATTCGTAAACGCACTTCGCCTAAACCAGCATAGGGGGCAACGGTGGGATTAGTCAGAGCGAATAAATGGGCAACTTTTTCCGCTAAAGCTGACTCACCAATACCGCGAAATTTGAGAGAACGACTATAAATCCTCTCTTTGCCCCATCCTTGACTTTTTAGGTAAGGAATCGCCGTTTCTACCCACATTCTCTTCATTTCTGAGGGTACTCCGGGGAAAGTGAGAATAGTTACGTTAGTCTCTGGTTGCCAGATCATGCCGGGGGCGGTTCCGGTCGGATTTGGCAAAAAATCGGCTCCCACGGGTATTAAAGCCTGTTTACTGTTACTAGGAGGCATTTCTCGCCCTAAACTCGTAAATTTAGCCTCGATTTCTGCTAAAATCTCCTGATCTTCTCTGAGGGGGGTTTGGAAAAAATCGGCGATTGTTTCTGTGGTTAAATCGTCGGGAGTCGGTCCCAGTCCGCCAGTAAAAATTAAAATTGAAGAACGTTCTAGGGCAATAGCGATCGCTTTTTTCAGTCTTTCTACATTATCCCCCACCACCGTTTGATAATAATGGGGAATGCCTAATTTTGCCAATTCTAGGGCTAAATATTGGGCGTTAGTATTAACTATATCCCCTAATAATAATTCCGTTCCTACACAAATAATTTCAGCGGCCATAATTTTTGACAATTAGCTTAAGATTTTCAATTTTGATCATCAACTGATCTCCTGTCACCATCGTTCGATCGGGTTTCGGTAACGATGGTACTGGAAGTTAACCATACCAGTGCGCTCCAGTATTATACCGGTAAGCTATCAAGAATCAAAGTCTTGTATATTAAATGCCACTTTGTTGCTGAACAGCCCATATCTGATTACACGACAATAAAATCACTACCTATGAGCAAACGTAAAATCAGCCTACCATTCCTCTATATAACAATAATTGATCATAATCAAGCATAACAAAGTATTGCCGAGCATCACCTCTTCCTTGCTGCCATCACAAACCACACCAAAATCATCTAAAATTAAAATGTCCACTAAATAATAAAATTCTATGACTCGCTGGTTTAATATTGCAGGTCCCTGTAAAGACGATATCCACTATATGCTCTCTCCCACAGTGCGATTACCAGATTTAGAGGAGCTAATTCAACAGCATAGTTACTTTGTCCTTCACGCACCACGACAAACAGGGAAAACCACCGCAATGTTAGCCCTAGCAAAACAACTTACCGATAGAGGAAATTATGCCGCAGTCATGGTATCAGTGGAAGTAGGAAGTGCATTTAATCATGATCCTAGTGCCGCAGAATTGGCAATTTTAGGGGCATGGTATAATACAATAAATATTCGTTTACCTAAAGAATTGCAACCACCTGTAAAAGAATGGCAACAGGAAGAAGCAGGAAGCAGAATCAAGGCTTTTTTATCAGATTGGTCAAAAGCGATAAATCGTCCCATAGTATTATTTATAGATGAAATTGACTCTTTACAAGACCAAACATTAATATCAGTTTTACGACAGTTAAGAGATGGTTTTCCCAATCGTCCAGAAAATTTTCCCTCATCAGTAGGATTAATTGGTTTGCGAGATGTGCGAGATTATAAAGTAGCATCGGGAGGTAGTGACAGATTAAATACATCTAGTCCTTTTAATATTAAAGTTGCTTCTCTGACTATGCGAAATTTTAATCTTGCAGAAGTGGTTGAATTATATCAACAACATACAGCAGCAACCGGACAAATTTTCACACCAGAAGCAATAGAAACAGCGTTTGATTTAACTCAAGGACAACCTTGGTTAGTCAATGCTTTAGCTAAAGAAATTGTAGAAAAAATGGTAAAAGATAGAAGTATTGCTATTACCAAAGAACACATTTTAACAGCCAAAGAAATATTAATTGCTCGTCAGGATACTCATTTAGATAGTTTAGCGGAAAGGTTAAGAGAACCAAGAATTAAAGCCATTATTGAACCGATGTTAGCAGGTTTAGAATTAGGAAATATTCCCAATGATGATATTCAATTTGTGATGGATTTAGGATTATGTAAAATGCACCCCTACGGAGGATTAACTATTGCTAATCCCATTTATCGGGAAGTGTTACCCAGGGTGTTAACAGTCACACCGATGGCATCTTTACCCATGATTGCACCCACTTGGTTAACCCCAGAGGGTGAATTAAATATAGATGCTTTATTAACAGCATTTCTCAAATTTTGGCGACAACAGGTCGAACCATTATTAGGTAGCACTGGTTATCATGAAATCGCTCCACATATAGTATTAATGGCTTTTTTACATCGTGTGGTTAATGGTGGGGGAGTTTTAGAAAGGGAATATGCAATTGGTAGTGATAGAATGGATTTATGTTTGCAGTATAAAGATGTAATTTTAGGGATTGAATTAAAAGTATGGCGGGATAAAAAACGCGATCCCCAAGCTGACGGAATTGAACAATTAGAATCTTATTTAGGGCGTTTGGGGTTAGATTTTGGTTGGTTATTTATCTTTGATAGGCGGAAAAATGCCTTACCAATGGAAGAAAGGTTATCAACGCAGGTGGTGGTGACAGAAAACCAATATAAAATTACTGTGATTAGAGCTTGAGTCTTTCCAAAACTTACTGTTTGTGTTACATTTCATTAACGCACCCTACAGGATTAACTTTGAGAATTTTGCTAAACTAGAAATAGGTAGAAAACAAGGAAATATAAAGTTATGACAGTTGCTAATTCATCACTTTCTCAACAATACATACTTGATATTGAACCAGAAGGACGTTTAACTTTACCGCAAGAAATCCAACAAATTCTTAATTTAGAATCTGGAGATAGATTGATTTTAACTCTGGAAGATAATGGAACACTGCAATTAGTTAGTCTCAAAAATCAAGTTAAAAAATTAAGAGGTTTATTAAAAAATAAATCACCTGATAGAAATTTAGTAGATGAACTTATTCAAGAACGCAGACAGGAGTATTTAAGTGAATAAATCTGTGTTAGATGCTTCTGCCTTTTTAGCTTATCTTAGAGATGAACTAGGAGCAGAAATTGTAGAAAATGCCTTGATTAATGGCTGTTATATCAGTATTATTAATTGGGTAGAGGTATTATCGAAAATTGTTGACTTAGGAGAATCCCCAGAGGAAATTATTAAACGATTGAGAGATGAAGGATTATTACAAAATAGTCTAGAAATTATTG
>NZ_JADEXI010000203.1:0-7410 GCF_015207185.1 Microcystis sp. LEGE 08355
CGGAACCCCCTAAGCCGAGTTTTCAAGGTGCTGCGCCGTCCACTTGGTTTTCGAGACTGGCCTTTTAATTCTAACGTAAAGCCAACCTAGAACGGCGGGGTTTCAGACCCAAAATTTCCGATGAACGGGAACTAGAGGAAATTCTGGAAATGGCGCAGGATGCGGCGGAAAAAGCCCGATCGATGGGCGAGGTAATTACAGAAAATTCAAAAAAATGGCGAGAAAGAGCGGAAAGAATCAATCGAACGGGATCGAGATAGCGATCGAGTATTTCTTCGATTATAGGAGCGATCGAACTTGTATCGGAAAAGCGATCTCGATCAGGGGGTAAAGCAGCGAGAGGAACCCTTGTGACATCGAAACATTTCCTTAAGATATAAGACCGAAGGTCCAGTCTGGATACAAAATTGATATACCTAGAATCGCTACTCTGGCTCACCCTCTAGGCCCTTCCCTTCCAGACTGCTAGGCTATTAGACAAAATGAATAACAATCAAACTCCACGGAAACAAGGACTATACGATCCCCAATTTGAACATGATGCTTGTGGTGTCGGTTTTATCGTTCATAAAACGGGTAAAAAGTCCCACGATATTGTTGAACAGGCCTTGACAATTCTACTAAACCTCGATCACCGTGGCGCGTGCGGTGCGGAAAAAAATACCGGAGATGGGGCGGGTATTTTGTGCCAAATCCCTGACCTATTTTTCCGGAAAGTGACCAGTAATCTAGGTTTTACCTTGCCGGCAGCGGGACAATACGGGGTGGGAATGCTCTACACGGCCCCTGATGCCGAAATTCGCGGGAAAAGTCGCCAGGAATTCGAGAAAATCGCCGCCGAAGAGGGGTTAAAAGTTCTCGGTTGGCGTGATGTTCCCACGGATAACTCTAGTTTAGGCAATTCGGCCAAATCTACCGAACCCTTTATCGAACAGGTTTTTATCGAACGCAATGCCCATTTAAGCGATGATCTGGCCTTTGAACGCAAATTATACGTTATTCGCAAGCGTTCCCACCTTAATCGTCAATCCTTTAATCGTTACTGGTATCCTTGCAGTATTTCTAGTCGTACCATTGTCTATAAAGGGCAATTAATGCCGGTACAGGTGGGTGACTATTTTCCCGATTTACACGACCCCGACTTTCAAAGTGCTTTAGGATTAGTCCATTCCCGTTTTAGTACCAATACCTTCCCCAGTTGGGAACGCGCCCACCCTTACCGTTATATTGCCCACAATGGCGAAATTAATACCCTGCGAGGTAATATTAACTGGATGCACGCCCGTCAGTCGATGTTTGCCTCACCCTTGTTCGGGGAAGACATCAAAAAAATCCAGCCGGTTATTAATATCGAGGGTAGTGACTCCTTAATTTTTGATAATGCCCTAGAATTAATGGTTTTATCGGGGCGTTCTCTTCCTCACGCTGTCATGATGATGATTCCTGAACCCTGGGCAGCCCACGAATCGATGAGTGATGAGAAAAAAGCCTTTTATGAATACCATTCCTGTTTGATGGAACCCTGGGATGGTCCGGCCTCGATCGCTTTTACCGATGGTACGATGATGGGAGCAGTGTTAGACCGCAATGGTCTACGTCCTTCCCGTTACTACGTCACCAAAGATGACCTAGTAATTATGGCATCGGAAGCGGGAGTTTTACCCATTGAACCGGAACGCGTCGCTTTAAAAGGTCGTCTGCAACCCGGCCGGATGTTCCTTGTGGATATGAAAGAAGGTCGTATCGTGGCCGATGAGGAGATAAAAGAAGCTATTGCCAAAGATCATCCCTATCGCCAGTGGTTAAACGAAAATTTAGTCAATTTAGATGATTTACCAGCCGTTGAAACTGCCCCACCTGAAACTCCTGTTTCCCTAATTCAACAGCAAACTGCTTTCGGTTACACTTTTGAGGAATTACGTCTTTTATTAGCCCCCATGGGCCGGGATGGAGTGGAAGCAGTGGGTTCCATGGGTTCCGATACACCCCTAGCCGTCTTGTCCGATCGCCCAAAACTGCTTTATGATTACTTTCAGCAGTTATTCGCCCAAGTCACTAACCCCCCGATTGACTCAATTCGCGAAGAAATTATCACCTCTCCCATCACCACTATCGGCGCGGAGAGAAATCTCTTGGATCCGCAGCCCGAAAGCTGTCACCTGATTAAACTTAACTCTCCCATCCTCACTAATGCCCAATTAGCGCGTTTACAGGGCAATAGCGAATTTAAAACCGTGACTATTCCCATTCTCTTCGATCCCACTTCGGGAGTCGAGGGGATGCGTAGCACAATTGAGGCAATTTGTCAAGAGGTGGACGAGGCAATTTTAGCGGGCGCGAGTATTATTATTTTAAGCGATCGAGGTATCGATAAAAATCACGCCCCGATTCCCTCACTGCTGGCGGTTGCCGGTTTACACCATCATCTCATCCGGCAGGGAACCCGCACCAGAGTCGGTCTTGTCCTGGAATCCGGCGAACCCCGGGAAGTGCATCACTACGCCCTTTTACTCGGTTATGGTTGCGGTGCGATTAATCCCTATCTAGCCTTTGCCACCCTCGGCAGTATGATCGAGGAAGGTTTATTGGTAGGAGTTGACCACCAGAGTGCCTGTAAAAACTACATAAAAGCCGCCACCAAGGGCGTAATTAAAGTGGCCTCTAAAATTGGCATTTCTACCCTGCAAAGCTACCGTGGGGCGCAAATATTCGAGGCTATCGGCTTAAATCGATCGGTAGTCGATCGCTATTTTACTTGGACAGCTTCCCGCATTGAAGGGGCCGATTTAGAAATTATTGCCAAAGAATCCCTGCTCAGACATGGCCACGCTTTCCCCGACCGGGACGTGAATGTGCATACCCTCGATATTGGCGGTGAATATCAATGGCGTAAGGACGGGGAAGCCCATCTTTTTAGCCCAGAAACCATTCATACCCTGCAACAAGCGGTAAAATTGGGCAAATACGACCTCTTTAAGAAATATTCCCAACTGGTCAACCAACAGAATCAAAAATTCTTCACCCTGCGGGGACTATTAACCTTTAAAAACCGGGAAAGTATCCCCATCGAAGAAGTGGAACCGATTGAAGCGATTATGAAACGCTTTAAAACCGGGGCCATGAGTTACGGTTCCATTTCCAAAGAGGCCCACGAATCCCTCGCTATTGCCATGAATCGTATCGGTGGCAAGTCGAACACCGGGGAAGGGGGCGAAGATTCCGAGCGCTACACTTGGACAAATGAACGGGGAGACTCGAAAAATAGTGCCATTAAACAGGTGGCTTCCGGCCGTTTTGGTGTCACCAGTCTTTACCTCTCCCAAGCGCGAGAATTGCAGATAAAAATGGCCCAGGGGGCAAAACCTGGCGAAGGCGGTCAATTACCTGGTAAAAAAGTCTATCCTTGGATTGCCAAAGTCCGTCACTCCACCCCCGGAGTTGGTTTAATTTCTCCCCCACCCCACCACGATATCTACTCCATTGAAGACCTAGCGGAGTTGATTCATGACCTAAAAAATGCCAATCGTGCGGCCAGAGTGAGCGTAAAACTGGTTTCTGAGGTGGGAGTTGGCACAATCGCCGCCGGAGTCGCTAAAGCTCACGCCGACGTGGTTTTAATCTCTGGTTTCGATGGTGGGACTGGTGCCTCACCCCAAACCTCGATTAAACACGCGGGTTTACCCTGGGAGTTGGGACTAGCAGAAACCCATCAAACATTGGTGTTAAATAATCTTCGCAGTCGCATTGCGGTGGAAACCGATGGCCAGATGAAAACCGGCCGCGATGTGGTGGTAGCGACCCTATTGGGGGCCGAAGAATTCGGTTTTTCGACCGCGCCACTGGTAACTCTAGGCTGTATTATGATGCGGGTTTGTCATCTTAATACCTGTCCGGCGGGGGTAGCGACCCAGGATCCGTTATTACGGAAGAATTTCATCGGGGATCCTGAATATACGGTGAATTTCATGAAATTTATCGCCCAGGAAGTGCGGGAAATTATGGCCGAATTGGGATTCCGCACCTTAAATGAAATGGTGGGGCGAACTGATGTATTAGAGCCGAAACAGGCGGTAGAACATTGGAAAGCGAAAGGAATTGACCTAACTCCGATTCTCTATCAACCGGAGGTAGATGCAGAGGTAGGACGCTATTGCCAGATTCCCCAGGACCACGGTTTAGATAAGTGCTTGGATATAACCGTTTTACTGGATTTATGCAAGGATGCCATTGAAAAAGGCGAAAAAGTCAAGGCGACACTACCGATTAAAAATATTAACCGGGTGGTGGGGACGATTTTAGGCAACGAAATCACTAAACGTCACTGGGAGGGTTTACCGGAAGATACCGTACATCTCCATTTTCAGGGCAGCGCGGGGCAGAGTTTCGGTGCTTTTGTTCCCAAAGGGGTGACACTGGAGTTAGAAGGGGATGCCAATGATTATGTGGGTAAGGGTTTAAGCGGTGGCAAAATCATCGTTTATCCGCCCAAAGGTTCCACTTTTGCAGCCGAGGAGAATATTATCATCGGTAATGTGGCTTTATACGGTGCAACCAGTGGTGAGGTGTATATTTCCGGGGTTGCCGGGGAACGTTTTGGGGTGCGTAACTCTGGGGTGACTACGGTGGTTGAGTCCGTTGGCGACCACGCCTGTGAGTATATGACGGGGGGTAAAGTCGTTGTTTTAGGGCCCACCGGTCGCAATTTCGCCGCCGGGATGAGTGGTGGTGTCGCCTACGTCCTCGATGAGTCGGGGGATTTCGCCACTCGTTGCAATACCCAAATGGTGGCTTTAGAGGCGCTAGAAGGGGAAGAAATCGACGATTTACGCGAGTTAATTCAACGCCATGCTGATTACACCCAAAGTCAAAAAGCGTCCCTAGTTTTAGCAAATTGGTCGGAAATGTTGCCCAAGTTTGTTAAAGTAATGCCCAAGGATTATAAGCGGATGTTGCAGTGTATTAAAGAGGCGTTAGATTCCGGTTTAACCGGCGATTCTGCTCTCGATGCCGCTTTTGAAGCCAACGCGCGTGATGTGGCAAGGATTGGCGGTAGTTAAGTAGTACAAAATCATGGTAGGTTAACATAAAGTTAACCTACCATAAAACTACTATAATTAATCCTTATGCAAAGGAAAATTTGAAATGTTAAAATGGTTAACAAAAGCTATAAGCATAATAATAAGTTTAGAAAACTATGCTGCTTTTGCTAATTCATGTCCAGAGGACTGGCCCCAGAAATTAATCAATAATACTTGGTTTGAAGCAAGTGGTTTTATCGAAACTCAGCAAGGAAAATATAATTGTCAAGTTTTAGAATCAGGAATTACTAGCGTTTTTTTCGCTATTAAGTGTAATAATGGTTCGGTTATCTATAAAACCGAAGATTTTTGTTATGAAGATGATCCATCTAGAGACAATCCTAATAGAAGATGTGCTGATTTTATATTTCTAATTGATAAAAATGGTTCTGAATTTAAAATGAATTATGAAATAATAATGAATCAGATTTGTAACAATGGGATAATGACTCAGCAACTCAATTTTATTGCTTTTCAATCAAGCTTTAGGTTTAGTGGTTCTGTTATTATCAAATTACGTTATCGTCCTGTCTTAAAGCCAGAAGGTTTTTAGGAGATTAACAAAATGTATAATCTAAATCTGGATCAAAAAGTGCGAGGTAAAAGAATGTTAGAAACTAAAGCTCTGAAAGATATAGAGTTAGCTTTTAGACAGTTTGGCTATGAAGGGGAAGATGTATTCAATGTAATTGCCTATTCTTACATTGATGTTTTTGCCATTGAAACTACTAAAAAGCTCGATAAGATTATTATGAAAGGCCGCTGCTTATCAGAAATTGTATTTCAAGACAAGACTCTTCAAGAAATAATTTATTGTCATATCAAAAAGGATATTAATGGGAAAAATCTACCGATTTTTTATCAATATTTTTTGGCTAAAAGATTTCGAGATATTACGGGAAAGTTTTTTACCCCACACGCAATAGCAGAACAAATGGTCAGTATGCTTCCTATTAAATCGGATGCTTTAATAATGGATCCTACTTGTGGCAGTGGAACTTTTCTAAAAGAAGCGGGAGAACGTTGGCAATATACACCTTGTCATCTCATTGCCAATGATGTAGATGAGATGTTGGTCTGTTTAACGGAATTAGTTTTAAGAATAAATACTAACCAAAGTCACAATATTTCTCTATTTACCTCGAATATTTATCGTCCCGATCAAGAAATTCAAACACTATTTGGTCAAGTAGATTACATTGTAGCAAATCCACCGTTTTCACTGTCAATAAACTTGTTAGAATCTCAAAGCGACTTATTCAATTTAGGCTATAGAAATAGCGATGCTCTATTTATTGATTTAGCTCTAGAGTTATTAAAGCCTGACGGACGTTTAGTTTGTCTTTTGCCTCATTCAATTATCTCGAATAAAGAGTATGAAAAGTTACGTCAAAGTGTCGAAAAAAGTTGGTTATTAACTGCCGTTATAATATTACCTGAAGGCGTTTTTCAATCAACTTCAAATACCACGACTCGTGCCGATATTATTGTCTTGGACAAAAAAGGTAAAAATACAAGGCTCTTCGGGAATTGTTATGCAAATAATTAACTTAAAATAAAATTCGATGAGAGCAACTACGCTCAAAAGTAGCTGAAATTCATACAGGAAAGGACTTAAAGCACAAATAGGTTAATACCAAAAGATAGACAATTGAGTTAAGATTTGATATAATAGCCAAAAACGAGATTATTTTACTTATGATACTTGACAAATTTTTGAACCTACAAGGAACCTGTATTCAAGGCTATCGACACCTAGAAAATATCGGTATAGTTTGCCGAATCGAATCGAAAAATCAAAAAGCCACCTGTCCTCGTTGTGGGTTAGAGAGCGATAAACTACACCAAAATCATCGACATTTAGTCAAAGATTTACCAATCTCAGGACAACCAGTGTACTTACAAGTTAATCGTCGTCAATTTAAGTGCGATAATTGTCGAAAACCCTTTAGCGAAGAGTTAGATTTTGTCGCCAAGAAACGAACCTATACGAAAAGACTAGCGGCTCTTCGTTACTTTTTATGGTTCGATAGGGTGGCATAAATAAACTAAATCCTTATCTGGCAAGAGATTTAATTGATTAGTTCGCTCTAGATCAAAAACAATTGACAAAAATCGCCAAACGTTTTTCTCTATAAGGGTTCCATCCCTTATAACCCCCGTACATTGCATAACACAAACCGAAGAACCAGACTAGCCGAGAATATACTCAACGGATTTGTGCGAAACGTTTAGGCATGAAATAAGGTTGAAATACCTGAAATAACCGCCTAGTAAGGTCTTCAGTCCCCTGACTGAATCTAATAGGTCAACCCTGACCAACCTTATAACT
>NZ_JADEXI010000204.1:0-7387 GCF_015207185.1 Microcystis sp. LEGE 08355
ATTTAGCCAAGGCGAAAAAAAGCTACTTATTAAACAGGAAAATTTTTATAAAGATCGGGGTATTTTGGCTTTTAAAAATGCTAATTATTTGGAAGCTAAACAGTTATTCAAAAAAGCCTATTTTGCTCATCCTGAAGATGCAGAAACCTTGATTTATTATAATAATGCTATCGCTTATTTAAGTAATAATTATGTGACTTTGGCGGTGGTTATTCCCAGTGGCAAAAAAAATGAAATTTCCCAAGAAATCCTTAAAGGGATTGCTCAAGCACAATATTTATTTAATAGCCAATTACCGACCAGTGCGAATAATTTATTTTTAAATATCGTTATTGCCAATGATAATAATGATGAAAAAGTTGCCAAGATAGTCGCCAAGGAAATCGTTAAAGACTCCAAAGTTATTGGAGTAATTGGACATTATTCTAGTGAAGCCACCTTAGCAGCTTTACCTATCTATGAAAGAGCCAAAATTACTTTAATTTCTTCGACAAGTTCCTCGGATGTAATTGAGAGTGAATACTTTTTTAGAACCGTTATCACCAATGAAAAAATTGGTGAAACTTTAGCTAATTATGCCAGCCAACATGATCTAGATAAGGTAATTGTTTTTAATAATTCTAACCAGATTGATAGCCAAGAACTTACTCAAGAGTTTCGTCAAGCTTTCCAAAAAAAAGGCGGTAAAATCACTAAAGTAATTGATTTATCATCTTCCCTAGATATTGACGCAAAAGTTTTAAAAGCATTTTCCCAAGATCAAGTTAGAGGAATTGTCTTATTTCCCAGTTTGGAATCAGCTTCTGTGGTAGTAGAATTATCCCATACTCTTGAACAGTTGAATACCAGCACCCCTCCAGAACTGAAAAATAAGATAGTTCTTTTAGGGAGTCATTCCATGTATGAACATGAAATGTTGGTTGATAGCGGTAAATTTATTGATAATTTAGTTTTGGCTGTGCCTTGGTTTTCCCATCTAATTAAGTCCCAAAATTTTGTCAGAGATGCTCAAGCTTTATGGAAAGAAGATATTAGTTGGCGAACCGCTACCAGTTATGATGCGGCCCAATCATTTATAGCTGCTATTAGAGCCTTGCAATCCCAGAATAAAATTTCTTCAGAGTTGATACAAGAACATTTAGAAAACCTCAATCTTTCGGCCAGTTTGACCTCAGGCAATTCTCTCAGGTTTGTAGATAATGAATCCGAATCTAATCGAGAACCAATTACTGTCAGGGTTAAGAGTAAGTTAGAAAAAAAACTTGAAAACTCAATTCAGTTTCAATTGGAATCTCAACGAGACTAATCAAGCAAGTCGTCAAAATATACTTGATACAAATTGCAACGAACCTCTAGGGTATCATAACTTTTGTGGATCAGTCCCAATCGTTCCAAAAATTGGACAGATTCTCCTTTCATTTGAGCCGGAGTCAGAGCTTTTTTCTGAAGAATTTGCCTGAAAGTATTCCGTAGGTTAGCATTACTTTTCAGATATCTCATCAGTAGGAAAAAATGACTTTGAAATGGCTCTCGTCCCTGCAAGGCATCATCTAGAACCTTTTCTAGAGAATTCCCTTCCTGCAATTTTACCAAGATTAACTTAATTAAATAAGGATTACCTCCCACTAAGTTCATGACCTTGTGAACATCTGATAACGTCCAATTAATGCCATTAACTTGAGCGAAAGAGAGAACTTGTTCCGCATTAAAATCCGATAAACTAGCCACATAACCTACACCAATTAAGGGAGAGGCATAAAAATCGTAGTTGCTATAAAATTCCGTTGAATGAATAATAATTAAGCGTAGTTTCCGCCAAGGTTGGGAACGTCTTTCATGCCAACTTCTGAGAATACCACAAATTTCATTACCGATTGTTTCAGTTTCCAAAACTGTATCAAATTTTTCAAAGACAAAAACCAGAGGATTAGCACTGGGTTGGAGAACATATTCCTCTAAATATCGTCGAGTTTTGTGGGCAGGAGTTCCGGGACGAGACCAAAATTTATCGAGAAGAGATTCGTTAATCTTTAATTCTTGGGTAATGGTACGACAAATCGACAGCAGCAAGTCTTCACAACTAAGGGCAATAGTAGCTTTTTCCTCCTCACAATCAATGATAACTGGTTGATAATTATCTTGTTTGAGATGATGGACTAACCAATTAACTAAACGGGTTTTGCCACTATTATGAGGTGCGCGAATTCTTAGCAACGATTGTTCTTGCTGAAGAACTTTGAGACAATTTTCCTCCAGAGGTGGACGTTTTACATAATCCTTAATATAGGTCTGATAATCCTGTTGTTTTTCCTCATCTAAAGAGGAGAGAATAGCAGCAATTGCGGGAGATTGATGTTTACTTTTGTTTGCCCACTCTTGATCAAAGCACCTTAGGTTAGTTAAAATATCATGACCGCGTTGCCAAAAAGTAATTTGAAAAGTACGAATTTTTCCTTGATTATTGAGACGATGATCTTCCAAAATACCTAAAAACTTTTCGTTAAGATATTCCGTCAAAGCATCCCGAATTTGCCATAACTCCAGCCTTTGACCACATTTTTCAGTCAGCATTTCTAAAGCATTAAGTTCGGCTTGAATTTTCAATTTTTTCTCATTAATCCAGCTAAATTTAATCGCCAGATTTTCACAATTATCCACCTCGTAGTTAGCAAACTTTAACAGAGCATTAAGCAGATATTTGGTTCTTTGCCTGGGAATATCCCCATAGGTAACTTTTCTAGACATTATCTCAAGTTTAGTAATTAAGGACTTTGCCGGTAATTGAAAAATTTAAGTAATGATTTGGTTACGGAATAAACTTAAAACAGTGAGTTTCCTATCCTCCTTTTTGAGTGCAAGCTTCGCTCCCCTGTTTAACGGCGTGCGCTAAATCCAAGCGAATCGATTTTTAGGGGTGCTGGCAAGGTTTGATTCATCCTCCACAAAGGTTTCTCGGCTATTTTATGAGTTTTTTCACCTACCCACTTAGCCCTATTTGGCGGGCCTGGTGGTTGTGGCTGTTGACCATCCAAGTATTTCCAAGTAGTAACATGAATTTCCCGTTATGGCAACGATAGCGGATTTTTCTAGACGACCTTGACCACATCTCTCAAAAAAATTTTCCGCAAAACCCCGAAGTTCCCCAAGGTTTTTCTCCACCCCCAAGTTACTCAAACTCCAGTCTGGGATAGCAATTGAGGGCAAGAAAAATTAGCCTTTGACTGTGGGTGTACTCACAATGCCATAATCAACCACAACAAGGTTCAGATTTTCTTAATAGTCTTTTTACCCTTGCTATGGCAGCACTTTGACCGATATCTGTCTGGCTATTTTGTGCCGAATTAGACAACTCCACTGGTTGACCGACTATGACTAAAATTGCTGATATTGCCTACGTTACCTATCAACATCCGGATTTAGACCTGTGCGAACGTTTTTTGAGGGATTTTGGCCTGATTACCGCAGTTAAAACCGATACAGCCTTGTATATGCGAGCTAGAGGCAAAAAACAGTTTGTCTATGTCGTAGAATGGGGAAAAGAAGCTAAATTTGTCAGTTTTGCCCTAGAAGCGACATCAGAATCCGTCTTACATGAACTAGCCACTTTAGCCTCCGCTTCGACCGTGGAAACCCTGTTCACCCCCGGCGGTGGTCAGCGCATCAAAATTATTGACCCCAACGGTTTTAACCTAGAATTGGTCTATGGTATCGAGGAAGTGGAACCTTTGCCGATTCCTGAACCCTTGCAATGGAATCACGCTAGTCGCAAAACCCGTTTAGGTCGCACCCAAAGGCCGAAAAAAGAACCCGCACCTATTTTACGTCTAGGTCATCTAGCTATTGATGTCAAAGACTTTGAGGAAAGCTATCACTGGTATCAGCAGACTTTTGGCTTAAAAGCAACAGATTTAATTTATTACGGCCATCCCAGTTTACGAGTCGGGGGTTTTCTTCGTTGTCAACGGGGAGAGGAATGGGTTGATCATCACACCATCGCCATGTTGCAAGGTTCTCACCCCAAAGTCCATCATACTGCCTTCGAGGTGCAAGATTTTGACTCTATTAAAATCGGCCACGATTGGTTACGAGAAAAAGGATGGACTCCTGTGTGGGGTATTGGTCGCCATTTGTTGGGAAGTCAAGTGTTTGACTATTGGCAAGATCCTTTTGGTAGCCTCATTGAACATTTTACCGATGGGGACCTTTTCGAGCAAACCACCGAGCCAGAACTTCACGCGGGTGGGTTAGATATTCTCTATCAATGGGGACCGGCGATTCCCGAAAGTTTTTTAGGTTAAACCGTTGAAAAAGTCTTATAAAAGGGGTTAGATGATGAATATTGCTGAAATATTTCAAAAAAGACGCTCTACTCGTAAATTTCGCACCGATGCCATTCCCGAAGAAATTTTAGCCGAAATTTTTCGTTTGGGATTCCAAGCACCCTCTAGTTATAATTTGCAACCATGGCGATTTATTGTGGTTAGAGAACCAGAAAATAAGGCAAAATTGCGAGAATTCGGCTTTGAACAAGATAAATTGGTCGATGCACCCGTGGTTTTAATCTGTTGTGGCGATCGCCAAGTTAACCATCGTGGTTACATTAATCAAGTAATTGAGTTAGGAAAGCAAGAGGGGACGATTTCCGAAAAACGGGCCAAGTTCATGCACATGGCCATTCCGCCTTTTTTCCAATTTAAACCCTGTTATCAGTCTCCAGAAGCTTGGAGCAACCGACAAGTTATGATTGCGGTTACTTATCTCATGATAGCGGCGCAAAGCTTGGGGGTGGATAGTTGTCCCCTAGAAGGATTTGTGGCTAAACCCTTGCGCGAGTATTTCCAAATTCCCGATACGGTCGATGTCTGTTGTCTGTTAGCCTTGGGATACGCTGATGAACCCTTGAGCGAGTATGGGGGACGTTTTGGGACTCAGAAGCTCTGCTATGGCGAAATTTACGGAGAAACCTTTAATTTAAGCCCAAATCACCCCTAGAGTGACCGTCGCCCCCGTCACCAGAAACTTTTCCCGGTGCCAGAGGATTAAATCTTTGTCTTCGATTCCATTTAATAATAGGGAGTAAAAAAATGACTCTTTGTTTAGATACTAAGCTTAATTTGTCAGAAATAAGCAGTTTAGTCGATATTATTCGTTATCGCGCCCAATACCAACCCCAAAAAACTGCTTATACCTTTTTAGTCGATGGCGAAACCGAAGAAAAACGCCTTACCTACGGGGAATTATTTCTAGAAGCGCAAGCGATTGCCAATAGTCTCCAATCCATCCTATTACCAGGGGAACGAGTTTTATTAGCATACCCTTCGGGATTAGAGTTTATTACTGGGTTTTTCGGCTGTTTATTAGCAGGAGTAGTGGCAATTCCAGTTAATTTGCCCAAGAAAAACCAAAAGATGGCTCGCTTAACTTCTATTATTAACAATTCGCAAGCAAGCTTACTTTTAAGCACACAATCGGAATTAGACCAATTAAAAAGGCAACTAGACAGAGACATTCCCTTTCTAGCTACGGATAGCTTAATCGGCAAAAGTTTAGCCGAAGACCACCCCACTCAGATAAAAGCAGAGACCTTAGCCTTTTTACAATACACCTCCGGTTCCACGGGGACTCCCAAAGGAGTAATGGTCAATCATGAGAATCTTTTGACCAACCTCCAAGATTTAGATTTAGGCTGGGAACACGATGAAAAGAGCGTTATGGTGACATGGTTGCCAACTTTTCATGATATGGGGCTAATTTATGGCATTTTACTGCCCTTTTATCGAGGATTTCCCTGTTATCTAATGTCCCCAGTTTCCTTTTTACAACGTCCTCTCGGTTGGTTAAATGCCATCAGCAAATACAGGGCCACCCACACTGCCGCCCCTAATTTTGCCTATAAACGTTGTCTTGACAAGATTAAAGAGGAACAGCTGGCGGATTTAGACTTAAGCAGTTGGAAAGTGGCTTTAAATGGCGCAGAAACCGTCAGAATGGAAATTTTAAGCGAATTTGCTCGTAAATTTGCCCCCTGTGGTTTTGAGTTTGCCGCCTTTTGTCCGGGTTATGGTTTAGCCGAGGCCACCTTAAAAGTTGCTGCTGTCAGGAAAAATCAAGTTCCTCAAATCTGCTGGGTTGAAAAAGCCGCTTTAAACCTTCATCAAATCGTTTTTACGGAAAAAAGCCCAAATTCTCAATCCTTAGTCAGTTGTGGACAAACAGAAATCGACACAGAAATTGCCATTGTTAATCCTGAAACCTGTCAACGCTGTCCCTCCCAGCAGGTGGGAGAAATTTGGGTGAAAGGCAAAACCGTTGCCCAAGGCTATTGGCAACATCCCGAAGCTACAGAAAAAACTTTTCAAGCAGTTATCGCCGATACCGGACAGGGTTTTTATTTGCGTACAGGGGATTTAGGTTTTATTCATCAGGGTCAACTATACATCACCGGACGCTTGAAAGACCTGATGATTATTCGCGGTGGTAACTACTATCCCCAGGATATCGAACAGACCGTAGAACAATGCTATCCCGACTTTTGCCCCAGTGGAACTGCCGCCTTTACCGTAGAAATCGAGGCAGAAGAAAAGTTAGTCCTGGTTCAAGAGGTAGAAAGAACGGCAATTCGCCGTTTTAACCAGCAAAAAGCCCTAGAAGCAGTTCGTCGAGCGGTTTTTCAAGAACACGAATTGCAAGTTTATGATATCGCTTTTATCAAACCCGCATCTCTGTCCAAAACTTCTAGCGGCAAAATTCAACGCCACGCTTGCCGTCAACAGTATTTAAACCAGCAACTTCCACTAATTTCATCCCCTATGCCGACGCTAACCCCCCCCCTCAGCAGTCACCAAGCTGACTCCAAAACCGCTAGTCAAGAAAAAACCGAGCAAATCTTGACTTGGTTGCGAGATTACGCCAAAACTCGCATTAATTCCCATCTGATTGATGACCGTCGTTGTGTGCCGCCCTATATTGTCATGGATTTTGGCAATCAAGGACTGATGGGAATGCAGATTCCCGAAGAATACGGGGGAATAGCCCTTAATAATCGCAATTTTTTGCAGGTGATGGAACAATTAGCCGCCATTGATTTAACCCTGGCGACGATGGTGAGTCTTAATAACAGCTTAGGTATCCGTCCGCTGCTCAACTACGGGACTATTTCCCTCAAGCAAGAATTATTACCTCTTTTAGCGACAGGAAGACAATTATCCTCCTTTGGCATGACGGAACCGGAAGCAGGAGCGAATATCGGGGCAATTAGTACCGTTGCAGTGCCGGATGGTCGAGATAAATGGCGAATTCGCGGACTTAAGCGTTGGAATGGTTCTGCTTGGGCCGGAATGATTAATGTTTTTGTCCGTTTGCTTGATTCGGAAGAACCGGGGAATAA
>NZ_JADEXI010000205.1:0-7366 GCF_015207185.1 Microcystis sp. LEGE 08355
CTCCTATACCTTTTAAACAGGATTTAGACCCCAAAATTGTTACAATGGAGGTTTAGGGCTGATTATTTTGACTACTCATTTCTGTTTGATCGTCAGTCTTAGGAGAGGTAAATACGATGAATAGTCTGCAAACTTCAGTCGAACGGGAAAATTTAGGACAATTTTTGTTAGAAAATCTGCAAGATATTACAGATAAACTCGATCAAATTGTCACCGATTCTGATCGGATAATACTGGATAATTTACTACAAGAAACTCAGATTTTACTTGAGCAAGTTAAGGATAACTCTAAAACTTATCAAGCAAGAGCCGATATATTTTATCAAATTAATAAATTATGGCTTCAGGTATGGAAACAATATAAGAATGAGATTTCGGCAATAAATTTGATTGAGATTATCAATGAATTTACCGATAGAGTAACTGCCTATAATCAATTATTTATCAGCCTTGCTCAGATCAATGAGGGAAAGACTGGTGAGGAAAAAGCCGATTTAATCAGAGTGGTGGAAGGTTCACGCCTTCTCTCGGAAACCATAGATGTGTTTATTGATATGTTTGCCGATTCAGAACTAGAGCAAATTTACAAGGGAGCTAAAAATGCTCTCTCGATTTCTAATCGTACTATAACCGAATATTTCCAAGATACTGACAAATCTTTAGTCACCCAACTGAGAGCCTATTATAGTTTAATAATTTTCAGAATTCAAGAGCGATTTAATCCTAAGAATGTATCTTCAGAAACTACCTCTCATTTCCTAACAGATGACTTAAGCGATCTTGATCCTTGGACAAGAGACTTAGTGGGGGTTGTCGATTTAGAAACTGAAAAATCTTCGTCTGAAAACTGGTTAGATAATCTTTCTGGATCAATTTCTAATGAGGAGGCTTTTGAGAAAGCATTAGAATATGGGCGTGTTTTTCGTCAAACTGGCAAAATTGAGCGGTAAATTCTGACCGAATCATGAAATATTTACTTGATACCGATCATATCAGTTGTATACAGCGTCGCTCTCGGCAGGATTTTCAGCGCTTAAAATCTCGCATGGCTCGATATTCATCTCAAGACTTTGCCCTATCAATAATTAGTTTTCATGAACAAACTTTAGGGGCGCATACTTTTATTAATCGTGCCAAAAATAACGCCGAAATCCTGAAAGGATATACTTTATTAAGAGAAATTCTTCAGGATTTTAGTAAGTTTCCTGTCTTAGCCTTCGATGAAAAAGCACTGATGATTTTTGAGCGGCTACAAAAGAAAAAAGTGCGGATAGGAACGATGGATTTGAAAATTGCTTCGATCGCACTGTCCCGCGATTTGGTATTATTAACCCGAAACGATCAGGATTTTATCAAAGTTCCTGATTTAAAAATGGAAGATTGGATCAGTGAAGTTTGATCGGCTGGAAAAATTGCTGCTGACTAATGCTTCGGTAAACGTAAACCATCCGATCGCATGGGGATTAAAATCTGAGTTAAACTGCGTAATTGTTCGGCCGTTCCCATACAAATTAACAGATCCCCAGCCATTAATTCCGTATCGCCAGTCGGTCCCCCGATTAGCGTACCATCGGCGCGACGTATAGCCAAAACTAAGGCCCCCGATCGAGATCTTAAATGTGCTTGACTAAGACTTAAACCGACACAGGGACAAGTCCTCGGATCGATTAAAAATTCTTCCATATAAAACGATCGATCGGTTCCGGTTAAAATCCCATCAACAAAATCCATCACCTGCGGTCGTAGGGCTGCGGCCGCTAATCTTCTCCCGCCGGTAATATAGGGAGATACTACCGCATCGGCCCCGGCCCGTTGTAATTTTTGTACTGCTTCCTCGGTACTGGCCCTAGCAATGGCGCGAATTTTCGGATTAAGAGTTTTAGCGGACAAAACTGTATATAAATTCTCCGCATCGGAAGTTAAAGCGGCCACAATACAAATAGCGCGTTCAATTCCTGCCATTTGTAAAGATTTATCTAAGGTGGCATCTCCTTGAACAACAATATAATTTAATTCTTTGGCCCGATTTACCTGTAGGGGGTCTGTATCAATGACTACAAAAGGAATATTTTCTGCGTAAAATTCGATCGCTACCTGTCTGCCTGTGCGACCCAAACCACAGATGATATAGTGTTCTGATAGTCGATCGATCACGCGTTTCTCCTGTCTCTGTTTGAGTCCCTCTTGAAAATAGCCTTGAATTAAAGCTTCGGTCAAGCGATTAACAATATAACCGATCGTGATTACTCCCATCACGATCAAAACCATTGTAAACAGTCGTCCCCGTTCACCTAGGGGATTAATTTCGCCAAAACCGACGGTAGCGAGGGTACTAATCGTCATATAGGCCGAATCTAGCAAACTCCAACCCTCGATCAGATGATACCAAAGCGTACCGAGCAAAAACACCACGATCAGGGCAAAAATTCCCCCGATTAATTCCTGACGCAGACGACGATATTTATCTTCACTGATAGACAAGCAAAATTCACCCCTAAGACTGTCTAGTAAATTACAATGAAATCAGTTTTTAATCTAAATAACCCGTCCTTCTCAGACGGATTTGATTATAATTTCCCCTATGTCTAATCGCGCAGGAGTTCCCCAGTGAGTCCAGAAACCCTTTTAGAACCAACCCTAGTTGATCCCACTCCCAATTTAAACCCGAATCAACCCTTCGATCCAGATAGTTTTAACAGCTATGTGATGAATACTTATGGTCGTTTTCCCATTGCGATCGCCAAAGGGTTAGGCTGTCTTCTCTGGGATACTTCCGGTAAACAATACCTTGATTTTGTTGCGGGAATTGCCACCTGTACCCTCGGTCACGCGCACCCCGCTTTAATTGAAGTGGTTAGTCAGCAAATCCAAAAACTCCATCATGTCTCGAATTTATACTATATTCCCGAACAAGGAGAACTAGCTAAATGGATTGTCGATCATTCCTGCGCTGATAAGGTCTTTTTCTGTAATTCTGGTGCGGAAGCGAACGAAGCGGCGATTAAATTAGTACGAAAATATGCCCATACGGTGCTAGATTTCCTCGAACAGCCGGTTATTTTAACCGCTCACGCTAGTTTTCACGGTCGGACTTTAGCCACCATCACCGCAACTGGTCAACCGAAGTACCAAAAAGACTTTGAACCCCTGATGCCGGGGTTTGCCTATATTCCCTATAATGATATCGAAGCGGTGGAAAATGCGATCGCTGATCTCGATGAGGGTAATCGTCGGGTGGCTGCGATTATGTTGGAACCCTTGCAGGGTGAAGGGGGAGTTCGTCCGGGGGATATCGAATATTTCCAACGTTTACGGCAAATTTGCGACGAAAATAACATTTTGCTTGTCTTTGATGAAGTACAGGTGGGAGTCGGAAGAACCGGCAAACTCTGGGGTTATGAGAATTTAGGAGTGGAACCGGATATTTTCACATCTGCTAAGGGTTTAGCGGGGGGTATTCCCATCGGTGCGATGATGTGCAGAAAATTCTGTGATGTGTTTGAACCGGGTAGTCATGCGAGTACCTTTGGAGGTAATCCTTTCGCTTGTGCCTCAGCTTTAACAGTATTACAAACCATTGAACGGGATCACATTCTCGAAAATGTCCAGCAGCGAGGGGAACAATTACGCAGCCGTTTACGGGTGATTGCTTCTCAATATCCCCATCTATTTGTCGATGTGCGCGGTTGGGGTTTAATTAATGGTCTGGAAATTAATTCAGAAAGTGAGTTGGTTTCATCTACTATTGTTAACGCAGCCTTGACAGAGGGTTTATTAATTGCTCCCGCAGGTCCGAAAGTTCTCCGTTTTGTACCTCCTTTAATTGTCTCGGAAACAGAAGTAGATGAGGCTATGGATAAGCTAGAAGTTGCTATCGCTAAAGTGGTTTAATTTCAGTTATCAGTTATCAGTTATCAGTTATCAGTTATCAGTTATCAGATGTAAGTTTTAAGTTGACAGTTTCCAGAACGTAGGTTGGGCTTCGGCCGTGAGCTTTTGCCGAACGGTTGAAGCATGAAACCCAACGCCCGCTCATGTTACGCTACCGCTAACCCATCCTACAAATAATTGTGCCTACCTACTTATGAGTCAATTATTTTTGAGCTTTACTGTTGTTTGGGGCAAATAAAATGATCACTTCTGAACCTATTTATTCCCTCCCTAAAACCCCTCCTTTAGAAAATGGTGATCAACTAAGTCGCCAGGAATTTGAGCGTCGTTATCAGAACCTTTCTGAAGTAAAAAAAGCCGAATTAATTGAAGGAATAGTTTATATGTCCTCTCCTGTACGAGTGCAGAGTCATGGAGAACCTCATTCTGATATTTTAACTTGGTTAGGGGTCTATAAAGCTGCCACAATTGGGGTGATGTCTGCGGATAATACTACAGTGCGTCTGGACACAGATAATGAGGTACAACCGGATGCTTTACTAAGAATTAAAATTGCTGGACAATCAACTATTAGTGACGATGATTATATCGAAGGTGCGCCAGAATTAATCGTAGAAATTGCCGCTTCTAGTGCTTCCTATGATCTCCACAATAAATGGCGAGTTTATCGTCGTAATCAAGTGCAAGAATATCTTGTTTGGCGAGTTTATGAACGTCAATTAGATTGGTTCCGATTAAATGCTGGAGAATATATTAAACTTGAACCCGATAGTCGAGGGATAATTTACTCGCAGGTTTTCCCCAGTCTTTGGTTAGATGTTAATGCTTTATTAGCGGGTAACTTGGGACAGGTTTTGACAGTTTTACAGCAAGGTTTAGCCAGTCAAGAACATCAAGATTTTCTGAAAATATTATCTCAAAAAACTGATAACTGATTTATGTGGCATCCTGACGCTTATCAAGCTTTAATTGCCGAAGACTATCCTCAAGTTGCGGCAATTTACGAGGAAATAATCGATAACAATTCCGAAAATATTTCTGACTATTGGTACTTGGGAGTTGCCTATCTTCTGCAAAATTTAGAAGCAGAAGCGCAGGTAATGTGGCAAAGTATTTTAAGCGAAGGCAATCCAGAACAAGTTAAGCAATGGCAAGCAGAATTAGAAGCGGTTTTAGACGCAGAAGCGCGACGACAACAAACAAAAGGTGATCTGGCAGCTGTAGAATATTTTCGCTATCATCTACAGGAAATTGTTCCCAAGTCAATTAATAATTTATTAGCTTTATTCGACTTAGCTTTAGATTTAGAAATATTTGATCCAGAAGAACTTCTTAATTATCCTATTCAAGACAATCTCAGATATAATCCTAGCCGAGAATTGCTTTTAAATGTAGTTCTCAAAAGTCTTTTATATCCCCACGAATTAACTTTAGATTTAGCTCAAGTAAGTTTACCCTATCTGGAGGAATTAGCCGATAGTTTTATCCCGCAAGCTTTTCAGATAGCAGCACGAGTCACCAACGAGCAACAAAGTCCCACTTTTGGAGTGGAAATTATTAAACTTTGTCTGCAATTAAGACCAAATGATCTGAGTCTTTTGGAACAATTGGTTAACCTCTATATTTTAGCAGAAGACTTTGATAATTCTTTAATAACTGCCTATCAATTGCGAGAAATTTGTCTAACCCCAACCCTAAAGTTATACAGTAATTATCTAATTTTGTTAATACTTTTGCGCTGGGGAGTTTGGCAAGAAATTGATCATATTTATCAAGAATATCATGATTTATTACAGGAATTAACCCGTCAGAAAAATATCACTTTAGAACCGATTATTAAAACTAGCTTTCTCAATGTTTCTAGTCCCCTACCCTACCTAGGAGATCGAGCCTTAGCCAATCGACAATTAACTAATCGCATCGCCGAAATTTTTCTTGATAATAATAGTTTTAAAACTCCTTTAATTACAAACGAAAAAGCTTCAGAAAAACTAACTATTGGTTATCTTGCCAGTACCTTTAAACATCATTCTGTCGGTTGGTTAAGTCGTTGGTTAATTCACCATCACGATCGAGAAAAATTGCAAATAGCCATCTATACTATTAACCAAGAAGAAGATGAAATTACCCGTCAATGGTTCCGGGATAGCCGAGATATTATCCGTCATTTTCCCTACGCTCAAAATCCCCTAGAAGTTGCCCAACAAATTCAACAAGATCGGATAGATATTCTAGTAGATTTAGACAGTTTAACCCATAATCTCACCAATCAGATTATCGCCCTGAAACCCGCAGCAAAACAAGTGACTTGGTTAGGTTGGGATGCTTCTGGATTAGCAACTATTGATTATTATATCGCCGATCCCTACGTTTTACCCCAGCAAGCGGAGGAATATTATCGAGAAAAAATATATCGTTTACCAGAGACATATTTAGCAGTGGATGGTTTTGAAATCGGCACTCCCAATCTCCGTCGAGAAGATTTAGAAATTCCCCCCGATGCTACCATCTATTTTTCCGTACAAAGTGGCATGAAACGTCATCCTGATACTATTAAACTTCAGATGAAAATTCTCGCACAAGTCCCTAATAGTTATTTTCTGATTAAGGGAGTCGGTAAGACTGAAAAAATTCAAGAATTATTTACTGAAATAGCGATTCTGGAGGGAGTTAATCCCCAAAGATTGCGGTTTTTACCGAGAGATATAGATGAATATACCCATCGCGCTAATTTACAGATTGCTGATGTGGTGTTAGATACCTATCCCTACAATGGTGCTACCACCACCTTAGAAGTTTTATGGCAAGGAATCCCTTTAGTTACATTAGTAGGAGAACAATTTTCCGCCCGCAATAGTTATACTTTTATGATTAATGCCGGTATTGAAGCCGGAATTGGCTGGAATGAGGCAGAATATATCGACTGGGGAGTAAAATTAGGACTCGAGCGCTCCCTTCGTCAAGACATCAGCCATCAACTGTTAGGAAATCGTGACATAGCTCCCCTCTGGCAAGGGAAAAAATTCGCTGAAAATATGGAAAATGCCTATCTAAAAATCTGGCAGGGAAGTTGATAATGAGAAAGTTATCCGCAATCAATAAAGTATCGAATCGGGGCAAGAAAAATTCAACTAATAGGAGTTTAACTGATGACAGCCGCCACTGAAAAAGATTTAAAAAGACTAGAGGATTTAATCATCGGTATTGCCAACGGACAAAAGGCGATCGAAAACCGACTAACCACCATGGAAAACCGACTAACCACCATGGAAAACGGACAGAAGAATTTAGAGTTAGGGCAGTCGGAAATTAAAGGCGATATCCGAACCCTAGACGCGAAGATAGAGGGTTTAAGCGATCGAGTTAAAGTTATAGAGAATGCGGCGGGGAAAACCACCGATCTCGCCGAAAAAGTCGGAGAATTGAAAAACTGGAAACAGATCGGAGTAGTGGTGATCACGGCTTGGCTCAGTTC
>NZ_JADEXI010000206.1:0-7323 GCF_015207185.1 Microcystis sp. LEGE 08355
CCGCTTTATTTGACCAATTAGACTTAGCTAAAAATTTGAGTCACCATCTAGGGGATATTCGAGAGGCTGAGTTAGTGGCTCGTTTAATCGCTTCGTGGCAACCAGATGTAGTCTTTCATTTAGCGGCGCAATGAGCGTCCTATATCGAACTCAAGTCATTGACAGATAGTCAATCCTTTAATAACAGGAGGCACAAAGTGGACATAGTAAATTCAATACATATCCAGATTAAGCAGATGCTCAAAAAGCAATCAAAAATTGATGGCAGATTTTTGGTAGTTGCCGCAGTCTTAGGATATTTTGGGTTATTGTATCTAGCTAACTTTTTTGTTCCCTATCACAGGTTTTGGTGGAAACTGGGGGTTCCTGCGGCTGAAAACGCTTTTATCGATCTTGGAGCGGTATTAGGTGCCTTTGATTGTGATCGATTGACTGAGGAAGTTTCCCTAATCAATAATTCCTGCTTCAAGCAAATATCTTATCCTAGTAGTTGGTCTTCATTAACTTGGCTGGGGTTAGAGCAGCGTGATACTATATTTTGGGGAGTTTTCTTTGCTTTAATCTTTTATGGGATAACTTTAATTATCATTGGCAGATTAAATTATCAAGAAGCTGTAGTTTATGCCCTAATTTTATGCTCACCACCGGTAATGCTTTTAGTGGAACGTGGCAACGTAGATATTGTTATCTATTCTTGGCTTGGTGTCGGACTGATAATAATTAAGAATAGCCGAGCATTAATTTTTAGGTTGTGCGCCTATTTATTAATATTTTTTTGGGGGTTTGTTAAACTATTTCCAATTTTTGGACTGGCGGTAATTCTTAAAGAAAAAAGAAATCTATTTCTGTTCTTGTCGGCTATTTTTACCACTGCTTTTATTACTTATTTTCTCGCTAGTATAGGGGAGATGAAAACTATCTCAAGCGTTCATGATGGGAGGATTTGGTATAGTTTTGGCTATAAAGTCCTCTTTGGTGCAGTCAAATATATTCTATCAAAGCTTACTAGCGGCGAAACTGATCTTAAAAATACGATCATATATATGATGTATATAATTATGATTTTATTTACTATGTCAATCTTAACAAGAGTTTTATTGTCGAAACTTAAAATTTTTAAAGAATGGCTTAGTTCGGATTTTGTCTCAACCGATTCGGACAAATCTTTAGATAAAAGTCGATACATTGATTACTTCCGTCTTGCGGCAGCAATTCATTTAGGAAATTTTCTTGTTATTGGCATGCTTTATGATTACAAATTAACTTTTCTAATCTTTGCCCTTCCTCAAATTTTGGATTGGATTAAGCAAGAAAATCAATTGAGCTTACCTTCCAGTATGGCTTTAGTCGCTATGGTGACAACCTTTTACGCAAGTCCATTCTTATATCCTTGGTTAGTTGATGAAATGATCAATTGGCTCTTAGCTGCCAATTTATTATACATGGCAATTCTCTCCATGCCTGAATGGCTAAAAAGTTCAGTCCATAAGAGATTATCTGGCAAATTTTCCGTATAAGTACCTAAGCAAAATTAATTACACATATCTAACCCCGCTCTTGCCTCTTGCCTCTTGCCTATCTTCACTAGGAAATTAATTTTGCACGACTACTTAAAAGTTTAACCACAGGCTAATATATAGCAAAACTCAATGAATTGTCAAAGCCCATTAACCAATTGACATTCTCGGTCAAGTTCATGTATAGTAGCTCCCAAAGATTTAGGGTGATGGCTTTAAGCCTTCTCAAAAATTCTTTTCGGCGATTACTGGCAGAAAGCCGTTGAAATTAACTGAAAACCCAGTATAGCGAGTCTATTTGACTTGTGAACAATCGTAGCTCCCCTCTCCTTCTGGGATGAGCCTGATGGGTTTTGGCAGTGCATGGATACTTATCGAGAAATGGAAATACTCAATCACCTTGATGACACTGGACAAGCTAGATGGAAAATATGGTAAAGAAAGCATTTTGGCCGGGCAAAAAGGTCTTGATCACGGGTCATACTGGCTTTAAGGGGTCTTGGCTGGCGTTTTGGTTACTCCATCTAGGGGCAGCGGTAAAAGGCCTCAGTTTAGCTGCCAATACCACCCCCGCTTTATTTGACCAATTAGACTTAGCTAAAAATTTGAGTCACCATCTAGGGGATATTCGAGAGGCTGAGTTAGTGGCCCGTTTAATCGCTTCGTGGCAACCGGATGTAGTCTTTCATTTAGCGGCACAACCCTTAGTGCGACTTTCTTATCTGGAGTCGGTGGCAACCTGGAACACAAATGTCATGGGGACTATTCACGTTTTAGAGGCCCTGAAAAGCCTGACTCATCCCTGTGCCGCCGTGTTTATTACTAGCGATAAGTGCTATGAGAATCGGGAATGGGTCTATGGTTATCGGGAAAATGACCCATTAGGGGGTTATGATCCCTATAGTTCTAGTAAGGCGGGGGCGGAATTAGCGATCGCATCTTGGCGAAATTCCTTCTTTAAAACCCCTCAAACCCCCATCGGTATTGCCAGCGCCAGGGCAGGAAATGTCATCGGTGGCGGAGATTGGTCCCTAGATCGGATTGTACCCGATGCGATGCGAGCTTTGATGAAATCCGAACCAATTCCGGTGCGGAACCCTCTAGCGACTCGCCCTTGGCAGCACGTTTTAGAGCCTTTAGGTGGCTATTTACGGTTAGCTGAGTCGATTTATGAGCAGTTGATGACGGCTAATTGGCAGCAAGACAGCCGGGGGTTATATGGGGCGTTTAATTTCGGTCCGTCTCTGACTTCTAATCGTCCGGTTAAAGAGTTAGTTGAGTCTATCCTACAACTTTGGCCGGGAACTTGGCTCGATCAAAGTGATCCGAATGCTGTTCATGAGGCTAAATTGCTTAATCTAGTCACAGATAAGGCTTTCCATACCCTAAAATGGCAACCCGTCTGGGATTTTCGGCAAACCCTCAAGGAAACGGTGACATGGTATTATCAAGCGGCTCAAATGGACTCTGAAGATAAAGCACAATTGCAAGACCTTACTCGCCAACAAATCGAATATTATCAAAGTTGTCTGACCGATTAGCGAACTCAAGGCTGATAATAGTGCAAATTAAGTAATCATTAAGTTCAAATTTCGCCTCTGAAAGGAAATTAACCATGACTCAATCTATTTCTCCCCCCAATACAACCACCGAAGCAGAACTGCGATCGCAAGTCTTTCAAGCCGTACAAGAATACTATAAACACAAATTTCAACCCCGGGCTTTTGTGGCGGGACAGACCTATATCCCGGCATCGGGTAAGGTATTTGATGAGCAAGAATTAGTCAAATTAGTGGATTCTTCCCTAGATTTCTGGTTAACGACGGGCAGATATGCGGCGGAATTTGAGGAACGTTTTGCCCAGTGGATGGGGGTAAAACATTGTTTATTAGTCAATTCCGGTTCTTCAGCGAATTTAGTGGCCTTAAGTGCCTTAACTTCCCCTAAATTGGGAGAAAAACAACTTAAACCGGGGGATGAAGTCATTACCGTCGCTGCGGGTTTCCCGACCACCGTTAATCCCATCTTTCAAAATCAGCTAATTCCGGTCTTTTTAGACGTTAAATTACCCGGTTATGACCTCGACATCGAGCAGCTGGAATCGGCCTTGTCAGAGAAGACTAAAGCGATTATGATCGCTCATACCCTGGGAAATCCGTTTAATTTAGAAGCGGTGATGGCTTTTGCCGAAAAACATGACCTTTGGGTAGTTGAGGATAACTGTGACGCGGTGGGAAGTCTCTATAAAGGGCAAAAAACTGGCACCTTTGGGCATTTAGCAACGGTTAGCTTTTATCCTGCCCATCACATGACTATGGGAGAAGGAGGGGCGGTTTTAACCAGTGATACCCGCTTGAAAAAGATTGTCGAGTCATTCCGTGACTGGGGGAGAGATTGTTGGTGTCCTCCGGGGGTAGATAATACCTGTAATAAGCGCTTCGGTTGGCAGTTAGGAGATTTACCCTTTGGCTATGACCATAAGTACACCTATTCTCATGTGGGTTATAACCTAAAGATGACGGATATGCAAGCCGCCGTCGGGGTAGCGCAACTGGATAAATTGCCAGGATTTATCAAAAAGCGCTGGGAAAATTTCGATTTTTTGCATCAAAAGTTACAGGAGCTTCAAGATGTTTTAATTCTGCCTGAAGCCAGCCCCGATTCTGAACCGAGTTGGTTCGGGTTTCCGATTTTTGTCAAGGAAAATGCGCCTTTTAGCCGCAATGATTTGGTTAAGCATTTGGAGGAAAAACGCATTGGCACAAGGCTATTATTTGGAGGAAATTTACTGCGCCAGCCTCTTTATAAGGGGTTAAATTATCGAGTTATTGGGGATTTAAGTAATGCAGATAAAATCATGAGTAGTGTTTTTTGGCTGGGCATTTATCCCGGATTAACGGAGGAAATGTTAGAATATGTTGTCTTGACGCTAAAAAGTTTCTGCCAAGGGTGATTAAGGGAAAACCGACTTTTTTAAGTATTCTTGGCTTTTCTTAATGACAAAGAGATAAACATGACACCATCCACAATTAATTTGTTCAAAAAATCACCGCCAATTACCTGGGAGAAACTGCCAGATGATTTTATTCTACCTGACGAACCTGTGGACAATAACCTGCAACCCCTCTTAGCAGCAGCTTTACGGGAATCCCTAGAATTAGCAGGACTAATTCTAGAATCAATGCTAATTGCTTCTAATTTTGGCTTATGTGCTACCGTTAAAACTCAAACAGTTGTCAAAGCACCTGACTGGGTTTATATTCCCTCAGTAAAACCGATTCCTAGCGGAACAATTCGGCGCAGTTACACTCCCCACCTTGAAGGAGAAATTCCTACCATCGTCCTAGAGTTTATCTCGGAAACCGAAGGGGGTGAATATTCCGTCAACCCTCACTATCCCTATGGAAAATGGTATTTTTACGAGCAAATCTTACAAGTACCTGTCTATGGAATATTTCAGCCAAAAACCGGAGAATTAGATGTTTATTGTTTAGTGGCAGGAAAGTATGAGCAGCAGTTGCCAGACGAGAATAATCGTTACTGGATAAAAGAACTTAACTTGTTTATCGGTATCTGGCAAGGAACCAAAGCTGAATTTACTACTAATTGGTTGCGCTGGTGGGATAAGTCGGGAAATTTGCTATTATGGGGCAGTGAGTTAGTAGAGCAAGAAAGGCAACGAGCCGAACAGGAAAAGCAACGAGCCGAGCAAGAGCGGCAACGAACCGAGCAAGAGCGTCAACGGGCCGAACAAGCTGAGTTAGAACTTGAGCAAGAACAAATTGCTCGCCAACGTTTGGTGCAAAAGTTAAAAGAGTTGGGAGTCAATCCTGAAAATCTATAGCCCATTTTAGATATTTGAATTAGTGAAATTACTTATGACAGCCATGCAACTACTTCAGTCAAACCCCTTACCAACTATTACCTGGGAAAAACTGCCAGAAGATTTCATTCTACCTGATGAACCTGTGGACAACAACCTGCAACCTCTCTTAGCAGCCGCTTTACGCGAATCCCTAGAATTAGCAGGACTAATTCTAGAATCGATGCTAATTGCCTCTAATTTTGGCTTGTGTGCTACCGTTAAAACTCAAACAGTTGTCAAAGCACCTGATTGGGTTTATATTCCCTCAGTAAAACCCATTGCTAGTGGAGAAATTCGGCGCAGTTATACTCCCCATCTTGAAGGAGAAATTCCTACCATCGTCCTAGAGTTTATCTCGGAAACCGAAGGGGGTGAATATTCCATCAACCCTCACTATCCCTATGGAAAATGGTATTTTTACGAGCAAATCTTACAAGTACCTGTCTATGGAATATTTCAGCCAAAAACGGGAGAATTAGATGTTTATTGTTTAGTGGCAGGAAAGTATGAGCAGCAGTTGCCAGACGAGAATAATCGTTACTGGATAAAAGAACTTAACTTGTTTATCGGTATCTGGCAAGGAACCAAAGCTGAATTTACTACTAATTGGTTGCGCTGGTGGGATAAGTCGGGAAATTTGCTATTATGGGGCAGTGAGTTAGTAGAGCAAGAAAGGCAACGAGCCGAACAGGAAAAGCAACGGGCAGAACAGGAAAAGCAACGAGCCGAGCGCTTGGCGGCAAAACTGCGATCGCTGGGAGTTGAAGTTGATGATAGTTTATGATAGGAAAGTAGCACCAGTTGTTCACCCCAACTAATCCAATGGCTCAAGAAACCCTCCTAATTGCAGCTAACCCACTAGGGATCAAGCTACCACCGACCCAAGATGAACTACCTTCTGATGATGGTATTCCCATGGAAACCCAGAGACACGGACTGCAAATGCAGTTATTAGTCAGACCTCTATCCCAGTGGTTAAAAACCCAAGGACGAGAAGCGTTTGTGGGGGGCAATATGTTTGTTTACTTTAGCCCTAATCAAGTGCGGAACGAAGATTATCGCGGACCTGATGTATTTGTCGTCTTGGACGTGCCTCGAAAAGAACGGAAAAGCTGGGTCGTCTGGGAAGAAGAAAAAGCTCCTGATGTGGTGATTGAGTTGCTTTCTGAAAGTACAGCAAAAAAAGATAAAGAAGAGAAAAAACTCATCTATCAGAATCGTTTGCGGGTGACAGAATACTTTTGGTATGATCCCTTTGACCCAGAAGATTTAGCGGGACATCGCCTAGAAGGGGGCGTTTATAAATCTTTAAACCCAGATGCTCAAGGCAGGTTCAGCAGCGAAATATTAGGGCTAGTGTTAGTGCGGTGGCAGGGAATTTATGGGGATGAACAAGAGCCGATTACTTGGCTACGTTGGGCAACAGCAGAGGGGCAATTGCTCCCCACTATAGAGGAGTTAGCAGAGCAGGAAAAGCAACGGGCTGAACAGGAAAAGCAACGAGCCGAGCGCTTGGCGGCAAAATTAAGAGCGCTAGGAGTTGAAGTTGATGATAGTGTATGAAATAATTGCCGGCATTGTCCACCTACAGGTCTATTTGATAATTAATTTAATGCACCTACTTAGTGGCGGGCAGTTTATGAGAGCTTATTAAATATTAGGAAGGACTGTTGACGACAATGACACCATCTGCTATTGATTTACCGACAAAATCAACGATAATCACCTGGGAAAAACTGCCAGATGATTTTATTCTACCTGACGAACCTGTGGACAACAACTTGCAACCCCTATTAGCAGCAGCTTTACGGGAATCCCTAGAATTAGCAGGATTAATTCTAGAATCGATGCTAATTGCTTCTAATTTTGGCTTATGTGCTACCGTTAAAACTCAAACTGTTGTCAAAGCGCCTGACTGGGTTTATATTCCCTCAGTAAAAC
>NZ_JADEXI010000207.1:0-7308 GCF_015207185.1 Microcystis sp. LEGE 08355
AACCCTGGAATTTTCGGCTTAGTTGCCGGCAGCTTGCCGCCAACTCACTCCTCTAGATAAGTATTTTGACTCAGGCATCTTCCTCTTTCGAGACGTTGTGACACTTAGGGTGCGGAATGTGGGTTAATGTCCCGCAAGACTTCATTTCCTTCGCTACCTGAGCCGAAGGTAACACCGACATTGGCTAGTTCGCAAACGCTCACTTCTCGCGTCAGGGTATCGGAGATAGTTTTCGGATCAAAAGAGTAACTCATGGACTTTCAGAAACTAGAGGGCTTTGGTAAGGAGGCTTTTTTGAAAGGTGGCCAGATCGGGCGCGCTGGTGATTTTTTTCTGATTGACCGCGAAATCTGCCGATTCCTTAAGGATTCTGGCGAAGTCACCTGGATTGTCTGGTGTCCCCAGATATTTCGGCGATCGCTGTTCGCTCGAATCCAACCAGATCAACTCTTTGACCGCGGCGGCCGTTTCCTCCGGTGTGATATTCAGTTCCTTAGCTAAAGCTTTGATCGCGTTTTCCGGATCGCTCCGGTATGTTTTAACCGCCTCATCTAACACGGCGATATATCGCTTCACCACGTCGGGGTACTGTCCGGCGAATTCCGTTCGCACCACCCCGAGATCCGCCGTGATAATGCCTTTTTTAGCCAGATCGGCCGAGGAGATCAGTACCGTTCCCCCGTCTTTCTGGAGTTTACTGAGATTCGGTTGCCAGACGTAACTCGCGTCGATATCCCCCCGCTGCCAAGCGGCGACGATATCCGGGGGTTGTAGATCCAATATCTTCACGTCCTTCTCGGGGATATTTTCCAGGGCCAGTAGGGATTCCAAGGAAAAGTGAGCGGTGGAACCGAAGGGAGTGGCCACTTTTTTGCCCTTGAGATCGGCGATCGACTTGATGTCTTTCTTCACGATCAACGCCTCCGCCGCGCCGATCACGTCGAGGATAAAATACACCTGATAGGGTAATCCACTGGCGATACCCACGCTGGCGGGAACCGTACCCAACGCCCCGAAATCGATTCCTTTTGCGGCGATCGCGGTGTTCACGTCTCGTCCCGAATCGAAGCTGATGTATTCTACCTTGGCATCAGGAAAGGCTTTGTCCGCCAGTCCCAAGGCTTTCGCAAGTAGTTCGGGATTGGGAATCACCTGATAGCCGATGCGGATTTTTTCCGGAAGTGTTCCGGTTGTGGTGGTGGACGACGGGTTAGAAGAACTCCCGGTCTTCTCGCTGACACAGCTTGACAGGATCACGGGTACACTCGCGCCCAATAAACCTAACAATAGTTCTCGACGTTTCAACGGCATAAGATATCTCGTTACAATCACTAAAAAAAACTCAGGCGTCGCGACCGATCCAGGGCAATTGGGTTTTCTCTATCCAACGGATCACTGCGTCGATCGCTATGGCGACCAACCCCATGATGGTAATGCCGACGAAAATAACATCGCTGCGGAGAAATTTACTGGCATCAAGTACCATCCAACCGATACCCGAAGTAGCGGCGACCATTTCGGCCGCCACTAGGGTGGAATAGGAAACCCCGATCGCCGTTCGCAATTCGGTGAAAATTTCCGGCAGGCAGGAGGGGAAAATGACATAGACAAATAACTGCCAGCCGGAAGCACCGAGGGATCGTGCGCCGTTGATTCGGTCGATCGAGATCCGTTCCACCCCGGAAACCACCGCTAGAAAAAGTGGGGCGAAGGCGGCTAGGAATAACAGGGCGACTTTCGAGGGATTCTCGATGCCTAACCAGATGACTAACAGGGTGTAGTAAGCGAGGGGGGGTAGCGGTCGGTAGAACTCGATAATTGGGTCAAGGGCTGCTCGGATCAGTTTGGAGAAACCGCATAACATACCCAAGGGGATGGCGGTAACAGTCGCCAGCACTAGCGCCGCCATCAGTCGGTACATACTCTGAAAAAGGTGATAGAGAAGCGAGTGGCCCTTGTAGCCACTTTGCAGAATATCGACAAATGCCGACCAAACCGCTGCAGGCGTTGGGAGAAACAGGGGATTGGCCCAGCCTAAAGACGTACTGAGATACCAGAGGGCGAAGATCAGCAGCACCGCTCCCAGAGAGATCGCTCGTTCCGGGGTCAGAAAACGATAGATCGGGGATTTTCGAGAAGGATTTCGGGTGGGTGTCCTTTCCGGTTTGAAAACCATACAACTCCCTCGCGGCTAATAGGAAAAGAGCGATCGTTTCTCGGAAAGAAATGATCGAACTACGGCTAATTTCTCTCGTGTCGCCTAATCACGAATTCGTAAAGTTAGCTAGTCCATCGAGATTTAACTATCCTACGGCAAGCCGACCAAAAAAGTCAAGTTTGTTAATCAAAATAAACTCATATAATTTTGTATAAATTGTACTTGACAAAGGTTTCTTGAGTTGCTGATTTGAGATATAAATTTTCTTGTATAGGATTTTAAAACTTAAGCCCAGACTAGCTTTTAGCTGACTGTAAGGTTGTCATTTATGCCTTAATTTAGTAACGAAAAAAAGTAAACGGGTCGCCATGGATAATAACTAATGGAACGACCTAGAGAAGAGTCTGTATATCCTGACAAAACTTGCACCGCTCGGAAATTTGTGTCATACTCCTCGATTAATCAATAAATACAGTATGCCTATCAACTTACTGTATTTAATTCACGGTGAAGGAGTCTAGAAGTATGTTCGAGGGATTTCTAGTTCGATTATTTTCGGGTTCGGTTTTGGTCGGGATAGCCCTGGCGAGCGCGAATCCGTCCCGGGCCGAGGAAAAATTTTTAGAAAACCAGCCGCCGATGGCCCAGATCACTTCGGTTTCCCAATTGCGGGACGTATCGCCGAGCGCGTGGGCCTATCAAGCACTGCAACAATTAGTGGAACGGTACGGCTGTATCGTCGGCTATCCCGACAGAACCTTTCGGGGCGATCGAGCCTTAACGCGATGGGAGTTCGCCGCGGGCTTAAACGCCTGTCTGAACACGATCGAGCGGTTACTTCAGGAAAATGTAGCGATCGCCAGCGAGGATATCGTTCGGCTTAACCGATTGGCGGAGGAATTCGCCGCCGAGTTGGCGGCCTTGGGTGCCAGGCTCGACAATCTCGAACAGCGCACCGCTTTTCTAGAAAATCATCAATTCTCGACGACGACGAAACTGAAGGGAGAAGTAATCTTTGCCCTGACCGACGCGTTCCAAGGTTCGATACAGGGAAGTAACCTTGTGTTTCAAGATCGGGTTCGTCTATCCTTGGAGTCTAGCTTTACTGGAAAAGACCTCTTAACCGTCCGATTGGCGGCCAGTAGTACGACCCGATTGCAACTCCCCGGATTCCCCAATAACGCCCAGGGCAACCAAACCTTTAACCTCCCGGCGGGGAACGGCAACGATATCGTCCTCGACTGGCTCGCCTACGAGTTTCCCGTGGGCGATCTGTACGTCTATATCCCAGCCTATAGCGGTCGCTGGTGGGATTTCGCCCCGACCCTCAACCCCGTGATCGGGGGAGGGACGAACGGCCGGAAAGCCCTCAGTATCTTCGCCCAATTCAATCCCGTCTACACCCTCGGCGGGGGTTCGGGAGTCGGTCTCAATTACAACATCGGCAAACAGTTTACCATTAGCGCCGGCTATCTGGCGGGAGACGATACATCGGGAAACCCCAATCCGGGAAACGGTTTATTTAACGGGGAATATAACACCCTGTTCCAACTGGCTTGGTTGCCCGACACGAACGCGGGTATCGCGCTCACCTACGTCCACGCTTATCAACCGGACGGACCTCTCTTCGACTTCGGCACGGGAGGGGCGAAAATCGGTACGGCTCCCGCGAACGCGCCCTTTAGCGGGCCGGTTTCCTCGAACTCCTACGGGGTTTCGGGTTTCTTCCAGTTTAACCCCTACGTCATTCTTAACGGTTTCTTCGGTTACACCAACGCCCGAAGGACTAGCGGTTCCGGTAGTGCCGATATCTGGTACTACGCGCTAGGACTCGGCTTTCCCGATCTGGGGAAAGAGGGGAATTTAGGCGGTCTCGTGGTGGGCGCAGAGCCGTATCGGGGAGATACTAGCCCGAACGATCTCTCGCTCCATCTGGAGGCGTTTTATAAGTACCAATTGACGAAGAATATCTCGATCACGCCGGGGGTAATCTGGATCACGGCACCTAACCAGGATGCGGGAAATCCCGACGGGATCATCGGGACAGTCAGAACCACGTTTACTTTCTAAAAATCCCGTTATCGCCACATTTGCTCTTGCATTTTTCGTATTTAAGTCACCGATCTGAGACGGTGAGAACTAGGAACTGGAGGATAAATCTATGGGTTTCAACTATTTCAATATTCAACCGATCGCCGGGCGAATTGGAGCCGAGATCGTTGGCATCGATCTGAGTCAAAATCCGAGCGATGATCTAATCGCGGAGATCCGTAAAGCGTTGATTCAATACAAAGTTATTTTTTTTCGACAACAAACCTTAGACGAAAAGGGTCACATCGCTTTTGCCCGTCGTTTTGGCGAGTTGACAAAAGCTCACCCCACTGTACCTGGTTACTTAACGGATTACCCTGAAATTTTCGATTTAGATTATCGGCGACACCATGCCTATACGGATCTTTGGCATACCGACGTTACTTTTGTAGAACGACCGCCATTAGGCTCGATTTTACGTGCGGTTATTATTCCGCAATATGGAGGGGATACGATGTGGGCTAATACGGTGACAGGATATGAAGATTTGCCACCCCATTTGAAAGCCTTAGCTGAGCATCTGTGGGTCGTTCATACCAATCACTCGGATTATGCCGCTTCTACGGTTGAGATTTCCCAAGCCAAAAGGGATTACGCCAAGGTTTTCCAATCGACAATTTATGAGGCTATCCATCCGGCGGTGCGCGTTCATCCTGAATCTGGTGAGCGATCGCTGGTGTTAGGATCCTTCGCCCGTCGGATTAAAGGACTTTCTTCAGAGGATTCTTTCGATACCCTAAAACTTTTGCAGTCCTACGTCACCCGTCCGGAAAACACGGTACGTTGGCGTTGGCAAGTGGGGGATATCGCTTTTTGGGATAATCGTTCTACCCAGCATTACGCGATTGCGGACTATGGCGATCGCCCCCGTCGGGTGCAACGGATCACCATTGTGGGCGATGTTCCGGTCAGTATTGACGGACAGCGTGGTGGTGTGGTTACGGGAGACGTTAGCGATTATATTCCCGTTTCCCAAAACAAAGACAGCGCTTGACTAAACTTACTCAAACCTATTCATCGGCTTGAGCGACAGGGATTGTAGAATCTCCTGGGCGAGATTAGCAGCCTGCACCCGGATTTCGGGAACGGCAATGGATTCCCAAAGATTGCCATTGCGTAGCGTTCCCAAGGTATAAAGCCCTTGGGAAACATTTCCATCAGCATCAATGAGGGCACCATTGGGGGCAGTGTCGATACCAATTGACACTGGGCTAGGGCGGAGTAGCCCTTGTTGTTGTAGGTTTACCAGCAAGGGGTGTTGGCTATAGTGAGAGTTTGAGCCGGTGCAGTTGACAATCCGATTGACCTGAAAAAAGAGATCTCTGTGGCTGCCCCGTTCCCGAACTGTCACCGCCACCCGATCCCCCAACTGCTGGCAGCTTTGAATCCGCCCGGCATAATATCTCAATTGACCGGACTGCACGGCTGCATTGAGATTCTCAGCAATTTCTGGCGCGATTCGATGGCGGTGAACTTCCCAGTAAGCCTTAACGTGGCGCAGAAATCGCTCCTGTTCTTTTAAGGGCAGTGCTTGCCAGAGTTCTGTCGTGAGCGGACGCAGGGCATCAAATACCGCCCGCCAGTTTTGCCCCTGTGCCTGAGCAGATCGCACTTCTTGGCGCACTAAGTGGAGTAATCCTCGCGTTGTTTTTGGCGCAGTCTCTAGGTCAATAAAGGCAGGATAAGGGGAAGTCACTTGGTGAGAGTGGGGGCTCAATCCGTGGCGCGAGACGGCATGGATCTGTCCCTGGAATCCTTGAGAGCGCAAGGCAACCACTACATCAGCCATCGTCAGTCCAGTTCCCACCAGCAATAGCGAATCTTCTGGATTTAAGCCGTAGGTCGCCTCAGCCGACCAACCATGCCTGGCATAGCGATCGCGGTTCGACAGCAGGGCAATGGGTTTTGGCCAAGAGGCGGGAAAATTGCCTAATGCCAGCACTACCTTCTGCACAGACAAACACCGGCCGCTGCTCAGATAGACCTTTGTATAGTTGGGGAGCGTTTCGATTGCGCTCGCTCGCTCTACGATTTGCTCTAACTGTATATAAGCCGGAGCTTTCTCCCTTGCTTCCTTCAAGAGCGCCTGCACGTAATCTCCATAAATCTGGCGCGGCACGAAGGTGGATGCTGTCACTTGTTCCTGCCCGTTCTGATGCAGCCAGTTCAAGAAGTGTGCCGGTTCATCGACAAAGGCACTCATTTTGCCAGCCGGTACGTTCAGTAGGTGACAGAGAAATTGTGTTTGGTAAGCGACTCCTCTTCCTAATTGCGGGTTGGGTTCAATCAGCAATTCTCATTTTGAAAACAAAAGAAGATAAAGTTCTCTTGTTCACATAGAGAACTTCTGTCTAATTATCATTTTTTTTCAAGATAATCATCATAATTAGCTTCAAGAGACAGTTTTAAAATATCTGCCCATAAAAAACTTATCTCAACTCATAAATTTAGCTGAAATTCTGACCTAATTTGTGGTTTTTTCAATGAATAAAATAATCTTTCCTTCTCTCGAAAAATTGACATTTTTAACTAGAATTTATTTTTTTAAGCGGGACATATTCGGTAAGAATAAACAAGAAAAACTCTGACCAATTCTTAAACAAAAATATTTTAATAAAGTACGAATATCATTAAAAAAACTGGTGCGAGTAACTAATAACTCACGAATCTTTTGATAAGTATGATTAACTAAATCTCAAACGGTATTAAATAAAAAAGCTAGTAAATTTAAAGACAACAAGAACTCGCATAAATGACTTTGACCATGACCAAAATTATGTTCTAAATTATAACCGTGATTTTTAAGAACGTTATTTCCTTCATTCTCAACTTTCCATCTGCTGCGTCCAGCTTTGACAATTTTTTCAACATTATTTTCAGTAATTTGATGATTGGTAATCCAATTATTTTGATAGATAATTTTCTGTGTTTTTTCATTAATGACCGTGACTTCACACCAATTAACTTCGAGACTTGACTCGACCTCTCTCAGAGGAACTCTAGAAACATAACGATAACGATAAATGAGATTCTTTCGTCCATCCCATTGTTTCTTTTCT